>JACMKK010000429.1 GCA_014380115.1 Luteimonas sp.
GAGCCGGGCTGCGGCTCGCTCGCGGTGAGGGCGTATTCATCGCCGCTTCGGATAATCCGTACCGCGGTTCCAGGTGCCTTCCCGCACCCGGGCGAACAGGAGGTTTCATGCAGCACGCTCTCAGGACTCTCGCATTGGTCGTCGCGCTCTCCGCCGCAGCGGGCAGCACCGCGGCGCAGGACTTCGTCTTCGGCTGGAATCCGCGCAGCGGCGATGTCTGGGTCGACCAGCGCCTCGGTGACGTCAACCAGTACGGCACGCGCTATCGCGAGCCGTTCATCGACGAGGTCACGCGTTACTACGGTGCGCCGCGCGATTTCGTGTCCGACCTGATCATTCGCCAGCGCTGGGCGCCGGGTGACGTGTACTACGCCTGTTCGATCGCGCAGATCATCGGCCGTCCGTGCCGCTATGTCGTCGACGAATGGAATCGCGACCACGGCCAGGGCTGGGGCGCCCTGGCGCAACGGCTCGGCATCAAGCCCGGTTCGGCTGAATTCCATCGCCTCAAAAAAGGCTTCGTGCCGACCTACGACCGCTGGTCGCGGCCGATCGTGCTCGACGATGACCTGCGGCGCGATTTTCCCAATCATGGCAAGGGCAAGCCTGCGGGCAAGGGCAAGTCCCCGGCATCGGGCAAGACTTCCGGCAAGGGCAAGTCCAAAGCTGCGGACAAGTCTTCCGGCAAGGACAAGGGAAACGGCAAAAAGAATTAGTGCGGTCGCACAATCGTCGCTGACGCCGCGAGGCCTGTCACCCCGAACGCATTGAGGATCTGTTTTACAACAGCAGACCCCTCACTTCGTTCGGGATGACAACGGGATGGTCGGGGTTAAACTGGTGCCGATGCCGACATCCGCGCCTTCTTCCTTCGTGACGCATCGCGGCGGCTGCCATTGCCGCCGCGTCCGTTTCGAGGTCGATGCGCCGGCCGCGATCGAAGCGCTCGACTGCAACTGCTCGATCTGCCGCATGGCGGGCTTCCTGCATCTGATCGTGCCGGCATCGCGGTTCCGCCTTTTGTCCGGCGCCGACGACCTGGCCGAATACGGCTTCAATACCGGCACCGCCCGGCATGTGTTCTGCCGGCATTGCGGCATCAAGTCGTTTTACGTCCCGCGCAGCCATCCCGATGGTTTCGACGTCAACGTGCGCTGCCTCGATCCCGGCACGGTGGCCTCACTGACGATCACGCCGTTCGACGATGCCGATCGCGAGGCCGCGACGGCCGCGATCGCGCACCTGTCGCGCGCGCCCGGGCACGACGTATGAGCGGTCATGACCCGATCCGCATCGTCGATTACGCGCCGCGCTGGCGCGCCGACTTCGCGCGCCTCAACCTCGACTGGCTGGAACGGCACTTCACGGTCGAGGCGATCGACCGCGACGTGCTGCTCGATCCCGAGAACCACATCCTCGCCGGCGGCGGTCACATCCTGCTGGCGATCGACGGCGACGATGTCGCCGTCGGCACGGTTGCGTTGAAGTTGGATAGCGCAGGCGTCTACGAGCTGACCAAGATGGCCGTCGACCCGGCGCGGCAGGGCGGCGGCATCGGCCGGCGATTGATGATGGGAGCCATCGCCGCGTTCGAACGCCTCGGCGGCCGCGAACTGTTCCTCGAGTCCAACCGCAAGCTCGCCCCGGCCTTGCACCTGTACGAGAGCGTCGGTTTCGAGCACCAGCCGGCACCGCGTCCGGGTTCGCATTACGCGCGCTCCGACGTCTACATGATCTGGCGCGCGTCAGCGCATTCCGACCGGATGGGCTAGACGTCGGATGGCTTCAGCTCCTTCCCCCGCGCAGCGGGGCAAGGTTGGGATGGGGGTCCAGAAGCGTCGAACGGGGCTGCATCGCAGTGTCAAGCCGCACTCGAAAGGTCATAGCAACCTAATACCCCGGCTCCGGTGGCCCCCACCCTGACCCTTTCCGCAAGCGGGGGAGGGAATTAGAACGAATACCGCGCGATCAGCTGGTACACCGGGCCAGCCTCCTCGGTTTCCAGTTCAAACTCGTCGAAATCGCGATCGAGCTGATCCGCTTCGTTGTCGAACTTGTTGAACACCTCGTCCTTCGAGGCGTTGAGCAGGTTCGATCCGGTCAGCCGCACCGAGAAGCTGTCGCCGAAGCGCTTTTCGACGAACACCTCGAGGTCCGCGCCGTAGCTCGTCGCCACTTCCTCGGCGAGCAGGCGGGCGAATGCATCGCCCTGGCGGCGATAGCTGGCGCCGAAGGCGGCGCCGAGCGACGGCAGGTCCTGGATGAAGCCGACGTTGTAGACGTAGTGCGCCTGGCCATTGAAGCGGCGTTCTCCGAACGCATCGTCGACGCTGCTGTCGAGCCACGAATAGTTGACGAACACGCCGGTGTCAGGCAATCCGAGCGCGCTCAGCGGCGTCGACGCATCGAACTCGATGCCATAGACGTGGCCATTGCCGACGTTGCGCGCGGTGTAGACGAAGCTATCCGGATCGAACACCGGATAGCCGGGCGTGGCCGGCGTCGCGCCAGGGTTCTCGTCGAGGAAGTCTTCGACCTCGTCCTCGAAATCGCCGAGCGCCGTCGCGCTGGGCGCGCCGGTGTTGACGACTTCGATCAGGTCCTTGACGTCGCGATAGAAGACGTTGACGCCGACGATGCCGCGGCGGCCGAGGCGGCGCTCGTAACCGATGTCGATGCCCCAGGCGGTTTCCGGGTCGAGCGCCGGGTTGCCGACGAAATCGTTGTCCTCGAACTCCTCTTCCAGCGTCAACGGCAGGACGAAGTTGAAATCAGGACGCCGCACCGTGCGTCCGACCGAAAAGCTGATGCGGTCGTTGGCGGTGACGTCCCACCTGAGATGGGCGGACGGCAGCAGCGTGGCGTAGTCGTTCGAATCGTCCGCGTCGTCTGCACTGACGTCGACCTCGGTGGTCTCGTAGCGCAGGCCGGCCTCCCAGGCGATGCCGCCGCGTCTACCGGAGAACATCAGGTAGGGATCGACGCGGCGTTCCTCGATCGTGCTGCGCGCGCGTTCGAATTCGGCGTAAGGCGGCAGCGGTTCGCCTTCCTCCTCGCCCTCCACCTCGCTCGTGCGCAGGTCCACCTCGCGATCCTTGGCGGTGTAGTCGACGCCGAACTCGATCTTCGACGATGCCGACAGGTCGCGCTCGTGCGAGAACGAGAAGGTCAGCTCGCTGTCGTCGGTATCGGTGAGGATGCGCGTGCCCTCGGCCGCGTCGAACGCGGGCGGCGTTTCCTCGTCGTCGTACTCCGTCTGCTCCTCGGTGTCGACCGTCTCGTCCTTGAAATCGGAATAGCCGAAGTCGAGGTCGGTGCGGCCACCGAGCATGTCGAACTTGTAGTTGGCCGCGAACGTCAGCGTGTCCTGGTCGATCTCGACGACCTGCTCGTTCACCGACAGCAGGTTGTCGCGACTGTCGCCCGTCGGCGTGTTGTATTCGATCGAGTGCTCGGTCTGGGTGCGGTCGGTCATCACGTACAGACCGCTCAGAGAAAGGCGTCCGTTGCCGATGTCGCGCGTGTAGGAGGCGTTCGCCGAGTAATCGGTACCGTCGCGGACGTCGGTCTGGTCCTCGCGATTGACGAAGTCGCCTGCGGGCTCCTCGAAGCGCACGCTCTTCTTCTGCTTGGGGTTGTAGCGTCCCTGCACATTGAAGCCGCCGAGCAGGCGGCCTCCGCCGACTTCGCCGCTGGCGACGCCGCCATAGGTGCCTTTCCATTCGCCATCGTCGAAATGCATTGCGCCAGCGCGCACGTACTTGCCATCGAACTCGTAGGCATCGCGCAGCACGATGTTGAGCGCGCCGGCGATCGCATCGCCGGACCGGTTGGCGCTGCCGTTGCGCACGATCTCGATGCGCTCGACGAGTTCCGCGGGAATGCGGTCGACGAAGAACGAGCGATCGTCGCCCGCGCCGGGCACCTTCTTGCCGTTGATCAGGATCTGGGTGTAGCCCGGATCGAGGCCGCGCAGGCGCGCGCCGTCGTACTCGAGCACGTCGGAGACGAAGGCCACGCTCGGCACGCGCTTGAGCATGTCGCCAACGGTCAGCGGCTCGAAGCGCTGGAAGTACTCGAGGTCGTACGACAGCGTCGGCGCCGTCGCTTCGCTGCGGTTGCGGTAGACGATGTCGCCCTGGACCACGATCGTGTCGAGTTGTTTCGGTTCGTCGTCCGCGGTGGACGCAGCTTGCGCGCCGGACCCGTCGGACTGTGCGGATGCGTGGCCCGCACAAGCGAGCAGCAAGCCGCTGGCCAGGGCCCGCGAAAGGCGCGAGGCCAGGATTGTCTTGCTCATGGAACGCACTCCCCCGTAGGTCAACCCGGAGTTTCTACGCGAGCGGCATGGCGGAAATATGACGCGACACGTGTGGCGGCCGTTTCGGCACGCGCACGTCGAACCGCGCGCCAGGATGCGCATGCATTGTCATCGCAATGCCATCTAGGCACTGTAACTACTTCGCGGTTGCGGCCTCGTCGGCTGCCCAATGGAGACGCCCTGATGTCTTTCCGCCTTGTCCTGACTGCCGCGCTGTTGCTCGCAGGTTGCGCGAGCCAACCCATGACCGGAGGCGTGGTCGATCGCGAGCCGGACGAGGGCGCCGAGCATGATCCATTGCTGGCGAAGGCCAACGTACCGCACAGCGTGGTCGCGGAAGCCTTCGTCACCGCCGCCACGCCGGATGACAACATCGATTCGCCGGCGGCGTGGACCGCGCCGGATGGCAAGGTGTGGTTGCTGGCGACCGCAAAGGCGAGCGAAAAGTTGGTGATCTACGACGGCGACAGCGGCGCGACGCTGAGGACGTTCGGCACGGCAGGGCAGGGACCGGGCCAGTTCAAGCGTGCCAACGGCATCTTCGTGCATCGCGATCTCGCCTTCGTGGTCGAACGCGACAACCATCGCGTGCAGGTCCTGACGCTGCCTTCGTTGCGTTCGTTGGCGACGTTCGGCGACAAGGACCTCGTGCAGCCTTACGGCATCTGGTTGCAGGAAACGCAACCGGGCAAGCTCGATGTGCTGGTGACCGATGCCTATATGGCGGGCGAGGATGCTGCGGGCGAGGATGTCATGCCGCCGCTGGCGGACCTCGGCCGCCGCGTCCAGCGCTACACAGTGCGCGTGGACGGCGCAGCGGTGTCGGCGGAACACGTCGGCGCGTTCGGCGATACCGGCGAAGCAGGCGCGATCCGCATCCCGGAATCGGTCTGGGGCGATCCCGCCAACGACCGCCTGCTGGTCTCGGAGGAAGACGTCGCGACCGGCACCGCGCTGCGCGAGTACGACCTCGGCGGCAAGTTCCGCGGGCGCACGATCGGCCTCGGCCTGTTCAAGGCGCAGGCCGAGGGCATCGCGTTGTGGACCTGCGCGGACGGTAGCGGCTACTGGCTGGCCACGGACCAGTTCAAGGATCGCAGCCTGTTCCATGTGTTCGATCGCAGGACGCTGCAGCACATCGGTGCGTTCGCCGGCAAGCAGGTCGGCAATACCGACGGCGTCTGGCTGCACCAGGCAGGCAGCGCGCGTTTTCCGAAGGGCGTGTTCTATGCGGTGCACGACGACATGGCGGTCGGCGCGTTCGACTGGCGCGATGTCGCGAAGGCCTTGTCGCTACGCGCGGATTGCACAGCGGGTTGATGCGGCCCGCCCGGCCGCGAATGTCGGTGTCAATTACGCAGAGGATGCGGAACGCGGCGAGCAGTCCGCCGAGGTCGTTAGCCGCGCGGGCGCAACTTCAGTGTGCTGGTGGTGCCGCGCTGCGCGTCGGAGGCGATGTCGAGCGTCCAGCCCAGGTGCTCGCACAGGCGCGCGATCAGATCCAGGCCGATGCCGCCGCCCTCGCGCCCGCTGCCGCGCGCGATGCGCGCGTAGATCGTGCTGATCTCTTCCGGCGTCATGCCATGGCCAGGATCCTGGATGACCACGGTGGCATCGGGCCGCAGCGCGATCGACACCTCGCCGCGGTCGCTGTGCTCGATCGCGTTGCGCAACAGGTTGCCGATCGCGGCCTGCACGATCGGCAACGGCGCGACGATCTCGCACGACGGCAGCGGCCCCAGCACCAGCGCGAGATCCTTGTCGCGCGTGAGATGGCGATGGTCCTCGACGATCTCGGGCAGCAACTGCTCCAGCGCGAGGCGGTCGCTGCTGCTGGCCAGGCGCGCCGGATCCTTGGCCAGCACCAGCAGCAACGAGATGAGCTGCTCGACATCGCGCGCGGTGCGCTGGATGCGCGCGAGCTGGTTGCGCACCACCTCCGGTTCGGCGGTATGTTCGAGCCCGAGTTCGGTGGCACCGACGATCACCGCGATCGGCGTGCGCAGTTCGTGGCTGGTGCTGTCGATGAAGGCGCGTTCGCGCTCGACGAAGCGGGCGTTGCGTTCGAGATAATCGTTGAGTGCGGTGGCGATGACGAACAGTTCGGCGCTCGCCGACTCTGGCATTTCGACGCGCTGCGTGGCCCCAGGCCGCCCGGCGTCGCCGGGCTGGAGCTCGCCGATGCGCACGGCCATGTTGCTCAGCGGCTGCAGCAACCGGTTCACGCCCCACGCGATCAGCAGACCCAGCAACGCGATCATGGTGATCGCGGAACCGGCCACGGTCAGTGCCATGTCGAACTCGCGCGCTTCGAGTTCGGTGATGTCCAGCGCGAGGATCAGGCGGTGGCCGTCGACATCACGCACCATGACGACGCGTTCGCTGCCGTTGACCGGGATGTCGTCATGCACGCCCGGCGGCAGGGCGCGCAAGACCGCGGGCACACGTTGCGGCTCGCGGCTGGCGTCGTACAGGCTGACCGTGTCGGTGTCGGTCCAGCGGTACTGCGGGTCGATGCGGCTGCGCTCGAGGAAGTGGTCGAGCTCCGATTGCAGCAGCGTCTGCCAGACCAGTTGCTCGGCATGCTCGTTGACCACCACACCCTGGATGGCCACCGCGATCGACAGCAGTGCGGCATAGCCGAACAGGCCGAGCAGGATGCGCCGCCGCAGGCTCGACTTAGGCCGCATCGGCATCGGCCTGCAACGGTGGCGCGCCTGCCGTGTCGGCCAGGCGATAGCCGACGCGCGGCAGCGTCTGGATCAGCTTGCTCGCGAACGGGCCGTCGACGCTGCGCCGCAGCTCGTAGATGTGGGAGCGCAGCATGTCGCCGTCCGGCGGGTTGTCGCCCCACAACGCATGTTCCAGGCGTTCGCGCGTCACCGCCGCCGGGCTGGCCTGCATCAGCACCTCCAGCAATTTGCGGCAAGCCGGATACAGGTGCAGGGCGCGGCCAGCGCGACTGACTTCGAGCGTGGTGAGGTCGAGCTTGAGGTCGGCGACCTGCAGTACGCGGCTGCGACCACGGCCTTCGGCGCGCGCGATCAGCGCTTCGAGCCGCACTTCGAGTTCGGGCAGGGCGAACGGCTTGGTCAGGTAGTCGTCGGCACCGGCCCGGAAACCGGCGATCTTGTCGGGCAGCTCGTCGCGTGCGGTCAGCATCAGCACCGGCACGTCGAGATGGGCGTCGCGTAGTCCGCGCAGCACCTCGCGGCCGTCCAGGCGCGGCAGCATCCAGTCGAGCACGATCGCGTCATAGCGCTGGGTCACGGCCAGGTGCAGGCCGGTGGCGCCGTCGGGCGCGGCATCGAGCGTGTAGCCGCGCGCTTCGAAATAGTCGAACAGGTTGGCGACCAGGTTCCGATTGTCTTCAACAATCAGCAATCGCA
>JACMKK010000058.1 GCA_014380115.1 Luteimonas sp.
ACCGCGCCCCTGATGACCCAGAAGACCAAGGTGGAGCTGCCCAAGGCCAACCTGGACAAGAAGGAAGAGAAGGGTCCTCCGGTGCAGCCGATCACGCTGGCGGTGCTGGAGAACGGCAGCATCTTCTGGAACGACGAGCCGGTGACCAAGGGCCTGCTGGAAAGCAAGCTCTCGGTCGAAGCACAGAAGACCCCGCAGCCGGCGATCAACGTACGCGGCGACCGCACGACCAAGTATCGCGTGGTCAGCGAGATCGTGAACATCGCCCAGTCCCAGGGCATGCGCAAGGTCGGGTTCGTGGCCGAACCCGAACTCAAACGCTAACGGAGACCTAAGACCATGGCATTCGCTTCCGACTCCGGCGCCGGCGCACCGATGGCCGACATGAACGTCACGCCGCTGGTGGACGTCATGCTGGTGTTGCTGATCATCTTCATGGTGACAGCGCCGACGCCGTCGTTCCCGATCAACATCGACCTGCCGCAGCGTTCGTTGAACCCGCCGCCCAGCCCGGTCGATCCGCCCGAGCCGATCCGCGTGCGCATCGACGCCTCCGGCCAGGTGTTCTGGAATGAGGGCCCGGTACCGGTCTCCGCCTTGCAGAACATGATGGAAAGCGAGGTCCAGCGCGACGTCAACAACCAGCCCACGCTGGAGATCGACACCAACGCCGACGCCGATTACGGCGTGTTGGCCAAGGTGCTGGCTGCGGCGAAGAACGCGCAGATGCAGAAGATCGGCTTCGTCAAGAACTGATTTGCTCCACCCCGCGGCGGGCCTGCAGCCGGCCGCGGATGCCTACCGGCAAACGCCTACCTGATTTATTGCGCCGCCCATCGGGCGGCGCTTTTTTTTGCTTGCCCGGTATCGGCGGCGAGGCGTAGCGTCGATCGCGTCTCCACCACGAAGGAGGTGCGTCATGGCGTTCTCCCGGCACGACCCTGCACCGCGCAGCATCGCCGAAATGAACATCACGCCGTTGGTGGATGTGATGCTGGTGTTGCTGGTGATCTTCATGGTCACGGCTCCGACGCTGTCCAAGCCGATCACTTTCGCCCTGCCGCAGCCAATCCCTCCGGAGATGGAGCGACCGCTACCACCCGAGCTAATCGACCTGCGCATCGCTGCCTCCGGCGAGGTGTACTGGAATGACAGCCTCGCGCCGTTGTCGGCGCTGCCGGCGCTGATGCGGGCGGAAATCGAGGGCCACCGCGACAACCCGCCGCGGCTGCAGATCGACGCCAACGGCGACAGCGACTACCAGTCGGTCGCCAAGGTCATGGCGCTGGCGAAAAATGCCGGGATGACGAACATCGCGTTCGTCCGGAAATAGTTCGCATCAACGCGCGGACCAGCACCAGTCGACCCAGATGGGTGCGGCTCAACCCTGGCCGAGGACGGCGAGATAGCGCCTGATCGTGGCGGCGAGGCCTTCGTACAGGGCCTCGCTGATCAGCGCGTGTCCGATCGACACCTCGAGCACGTCGGGCACGCCCGCCAGGAAGGCGCCGAGATTCGCCTGGTCGAGGTCATGTCCGGCATTGACGCCCAGACCGGCCGCTCGGGCGCGTCGCGCCGTCTCTGCATAGGCCAAACTTGGTTCCGGCGCACCGGCCGCGAAGGCCGCGGCATACGGACCGGTGTACAGCTCGATGCGATCAGCGCCGACCGCAGCGGCTGCGGCCATCGCGGCGCCGGCATCGGCGAACACGCTGACCCGACAGCCCAGGCTCTTGAGCGCGGCCACGTGCGGACGCAAGGCGTCGGCGTCGCGCTCGAAATCGAAGCCGTGGTCGGAGGTGAGCTGCGCATCGCCGTCGGGCACCAGCGTCGCCTGTGCCGGCTGCGCCTGCGCGCATAACGCGTGGAATCCGGGATAACCCTCACGTGGTGGCGCGAAAGGATTGCCCTCGAGGTTGAACTCGACGCCGTACTCGCGCGTCAGCGCCGCCAGCGCCAACACGTCGTCGCCGCGGATGTGGCGTGCGTCCGGGCGTGGGTGCACGGTGATGCCGTGCGCACCGGCGTCGAGACAGGCGCGCGCGGCGGCGACGACATCGGGATCGCGTCCGCCGCGCGAATTGCGCAGCACCGCGATCTTGTTGACGTTGACGCTCAGCCGCGTCATCGCTGCGACGCAGCCGGAGGCAGGCAGGCGACGAGCGGAGAGCTCAAGCCGCCGGCGGTTCCGAAGGCGCCGATGCCGCGGCGCGGCGCGCCTCAGCCTGTTCGCGCAAGCGCCGCAGTTCCTGCGGATCCAGCATCAGGGCATCGTCGCGGGTGCTGTTGCCGACGCGCTGCGCCAGCAACCCCATCACCCACGCCACCAGCAGGCCCAACGCCACCAGCAGGCAAATCGTCGCCAACGCGACCGACGAGGTCTTGAACGCGACCGCGAACGCGGCCAGAGCCAGCAGCAGGAACAACCAGGACATGGCACGGCTCCCTGAAAAATCGGCGCCAGTCTACCCGGTCTGGCCGCGACTGGCGGCCGTTCGCCATGGCGTCGGCGCCGCTGGTCAGTCCGTTCACAACAAGGGTGACAGCAGTCTCGCCAGCGCCTCGGGCAATGCGTCGCGGAACAACGAACGCTTGCGGTCGTGGCGCACGCGCGGGGCATGCGCGAACTCGCTTTCGATCAGCTTCGCCAGCACGGCGGCGATGCCTTCGTCCTGGAACAGCATCGACACCTCGAAGTTGAGACGGAAGCTGCGATGGTCGAAGTTGGCGCTGCCGATCAACGCGATGCCGTCATCGACCAGCAGCGCCTTGCTGTGCAGCATGCGCGGGCCGTATTCATAGATCTTGACGCCGGCGGACAGCAACTGGTCGTAGTAGGACCGCGCCGCCAGCGTGACCAGGCGCGAGTCGCTCATCCTCGGCACCAGCAAGCGCACGTCGAGTCCGCCCAGCGCAGCTGAAGTCAGCGCCATCATCGCGGCCTCGCCGGGCACGAAGTAGGGGGTGACCAGCCACACCCGGTGGCGCGCGGCATGGATCGTGCTCACGTGCAGGCGGTGAATCGCTTCCCACGACGAATCCGGCCCCGAGGTCAGCACCTGCGCGATGTGCGGCCCCGGCTCGGCCTCGGGCATCGCGCGCGCCACTGCGGAAATGAAGTCGCGGCTCTGGGTGGCATAGGCCCAGTCTTCGACGAACACCAGCTGCAAGGCGCGCACGACATCGCCCTCCAGGCGCAGGTGCAGGTCGCGATAAGCATCGCTGCGCAGCTGCTCGTTTTCGTCGTCGGTGATGTTGATGCCACCGGTGTAGGCGACGCGGCCATCGATCACCACGATCTTGCGATGGGTACGCAGGTTGAGCCAGGTCCGTTGCCAGATGCGCCCCAGTTGCAACGGGTGGAACCACGCCAGTTCGCCACCGGCTTCGAGCAGCGGCTTGAAGAAGCCCCGCGACCTCGACGAGCCGACCGCATCCAGCAACACGCGCACTTTGACGCCATTGCGCGCCCGTTCGATCAATGCATCGCGTACGGCATGCCCGCTTACGTCCGGATCGTAGATGTAGTACTCGAGGTGGATGTGGTTGCGGGCTTCGCGGATATCGGCAAGCAGCGCCTGGTACTTGGCGGCGCCATCGATCAGCAGGCGCACGTCGCGGGCGGTGCTCGGCGGCAGCCCGGTCGTGGCCTGGGCGAGGTTGCCGAGTTCGATGAGGTCGCTGCCGTCCGTCTGGCCTTCGATATTCGGCAATCCGACCCGCGTCCGCGCACGGCGCAGGCGCTGCCGCTTGATCTTCTGCGGGCCGAACACGACGTAGATCAGGAAGCCCAGGTAAGGCAGAAACGCCAGGCCCATGAGCCAGCTCAGCGTCGCCACCGGCTCGCGCTTCTGCAGCACGATCCAGCCGCCTAGCAGCACCAGGTAACCGAACCAGCCGGCCGCCAGGTACAGGCCGAGATGCGGAACGGCGAGCAGCGCGTCCCAGGCACGCACGAGCAGTGCGGGCATCGTCAGGTCACCCATGTCGGATCCGGCATCATGTCCCCGCGAAGGTCGTCGCACAGGATGCGACACGCCGGGCGTAGGCTACGTGGCATGGCGGCTCCCGGCAAAAAAACCTTCATCGGCGACGTGCCACTGGCGATGTACGGCCCGATCAAGGGTCGCGGCGCCGCCTCGCGCGTACCCGGGCGCTACGAAAAGACGATTGCGCAATCCGAGGACGACGGCTGGGGTTCGCTCTACCAGCGATCGGCCGACGGCAGTGGTGACGAGCATGAAGTTCCGCCGCATCCGGACACCGAGGTGCGCGAGGAGCGCGCGCGCAGCATCGTCAGCCGCAACGACTCGCCGGACATCGGCTTCAGCCAGTCGGTGAATCCGTATCGCGGCTGCGAGCACGGTTGCGTGTATTGTTTCGCGCGCCCATCGCATGCCTATCTCGAGCTGTCGCCGGGCCTGGACTTCGAAACCAAGCTCTACGCCAAGACCAATGCCGCCGAACGCTTGCGGGCGGAGTTCGCCAAGCCATCCTATCGCTGCTCACCGATCGCGCTCGGCATCAACACCGACGCCTACCAGCCGATCGAGCGACGCTATCGCATCACCCGCGAACTGCTCGAGGTGATGGCCGAATGCCGGCACCCGGTCAGCTTGATCACCAAGAACGCGCTGGTCACGCGCGACCTCGACCTGCTGGCGCCGATGGCGGCGCAGCGGTTGGTCACGGTGTTCTTCTCGGTCACCACGCTCGACAACCGACTGGCCGCGAAGATGGAACCGCGCGCGTCGGCACCGCACACGAAACTCAAGGCGATGCGGGAGCTGGCCGAGGCCGGCGTGCCGGTCGGCGTGATGGTCGCACCGGTGATTCCGATGATCACCGACCGCGACCTGGAAGCGATCCTCGAAGCCGCGCACGCCGCCGGCGCTCGCTCGGCAGGTTACGTATTGCTGCGACTGCCGCACGAACTCAAGCAGATCTGGCGCGAGTGGCTGCAGCTGCATTATCCCGAGCGCGCGCAGCACGTCATGAGCCTGGTGCAGCAGATGCGCGGCGGCAAGGACTACGACAGCGGCTTCGGCACGCGCATGCGCGGCGAGGGACCGTTCGCCGACCTGATCGCGATGCGCTTCGCCAAAGCCCACAAGCGGCTGGGCTTCGGCCGGCTGCCGCCGCTGGACAGTTCGCGCTTCGTCGCGCCGCGCAAGCCGTCGCCGCAAGGGCAATTGTTCTGATCCAGGAGCCGGGGCGTGCCGGTCCAGCCGTCCTTCGGCGGCGTCATTCGCGACAGTCGTTGGTGCGCGCGTGCTCGTCGATTGAGAAGGCGCAACGTGCAAATCGCGATCGTGGAGGACGACTCTTGCCAACCCGCTGCAGCAGCGTGCTGCCGCGCCTTCACACTTTTTACACTTGACCTGCACGACGCCGTCGCTAGTGTGTCGGTAGGCATCCCTCGCAGCGACCATGTGACCGACCAGCGCGAAGAGGCTCGTTCCGACGATTCCGGCTGCCAAGGGCCTCGCACCGACGAGCCCCGCACCGACGAACGCTTCCGCCTTGCCATGCAATCTTCGGGGATCGGCATGGCCATCGTCGACGTGGACGGACGCTGGGTCGAGGTCAATCCGGCACTGGAGCGGATGCTCGGCTATGACGCCGCTGAGTTGATCGGACACGCGGCAGCCGAGTTCACGCATGCCGACGACATCGCGATGTCGCAGGCATCGCTGGCGGACCTGGTCGAAGGCGGCGTTGCCGCGCTCGATGCCCAGAAGCGCTACCTGCGACGTGACGGCGAAGTGCTGTGGGCGCACGTCAATGTCGCCGCCATGCGCGACGAGCACGGCCGCGCCAGCTATCTGATCGTGCAGCTGCGCGACATCACTGCACAGCGCGCGGCCGAACAGACCCTGCGTGAACTCAACGAGGCGCTCGCACAGCACGACGAGCAACGCAGCGAGCAACTGCAGGCCATCAACCGTCAGCAGGAACTATTCGCCTACGGCATCTCCCACGACCTGCGCGCGCCGCTGCGCGCGATCGACAGCTTCGCGGCGCTGCTCGCCGCACAGGCCGATCAGCTCGACGAGACCGGCCGCGATTATCTAGGCCGGATCCGCGCCGCCGCGGCGCGCATGTCGGACCTCATCGACTCGCTGCTCGAACTGTCGCGCGCGAGCCGCGCGGAACTGAGGCTGCAGGCCGTCGACGTCAGCCTGCTTGCCGAGTGGGCGTACGCCGAGCTCGCCGATGCCGAACCCGAACGTGCAGCGGAGTTCGAGGTGCAGCGCGGCTTGTTCGCGCTGGGCGACGAGCGGCAACTCAAATCCCTATTGCACCAGTTGCTGCACAACGCATGGAAGTTCTCGCGCGAGCGCGAGCGCGTGCGCATCCACGTCTCCGGCGAACGCCAGGACGATCGCCTGCTGCTATCGATCCGCGACGAAGGCGCCGGATTCGACATGCGCTACGCTGACAAGCTGTTCGAGCCGTTCCAGCGTCTGCATGGACCGGAACAGGCAGGCGGCAACGGCATCGGCCTGGCGATCGCGCAACGCATCGTCGAACGCCATCGCGGCCGCGTATGGGCGGAATCGGAACCCGGGTCCGGCAGCACGTTCCACGTCGAGCTCCCGGCTGCAGCCACAGGCGAGGACGAGGCATGAGCGAGAAGGTGATCCTGCTGGTCGAGGACAATCCGGACGACGTCGAACTGACCAGGATCGCCTTCGTCGAAGCGAAGCTCGCCAATCGCCTGGTGGTGGCCAGCGATGGCGTCGAGGCCCTCGACTATCTGTTCGCACGCGGCAC
>JACMKK010000430.1 GCA_014380115.1 Luteimonas sp.
ACGCGGTGCACGTTGACCGGCACGGCCACGTAGTTGCCCTTGTACTTCATCGCATCGGCCACGACCTTGGGCAAGAGCGCATCCCAGTTGTTCGCCTTGGCGACGTCGTCGATGTTGGCGAGCACCCCTTCGCCGGCCCACTCCTGGATCGACGGGCCCTTGATCTGCGCGGCCGCCGGCGGGTTGCCGGAGACGACACGTGACTTGAGCACCGTCATGGCCGACTCTCCGCCACCACCGGCCACCGCGAAGTCCTTCCAGGTGTGACCCAGCTTGGTCATCTGGTTCTTCAGCGTGACGGCTGCCTTGGCCTCGCCGCCGGAAGTCCAGTAGTGCAGCACTTCGACTTCCCCGGCACTGGCAGTTTGCGCAAAGGCGAACGAAAGGCAGGCGGTTGCGATGGCGGACAGGGTTCGATGATTGATTTTGGTCATGATGCGTTGGTCTCGATGTTCATTGATGCGTACTCTTGCTTGGCGCAACGTGGTGGTCGCGGAGCTCGTGAAGCTTCGGCTCCGGTCGGTCCCAGGATGTTGCGGGGGGCTCGGAGCCAAGTTCCAAATATCACTCCCACCAGGCTTCCATTTGGATGCCGGCAAGGATGACGTTGGAGCGGTTGCCGAAGGCGCCCGTCGCCTTCACCGCGTCGTTACCGCCGACACGCGAAACGTACAGGCGCACTTCTGGGCGCGACCAGAAGTCCGTGTTCGGCGCCACCGCAATGCCGAGGGTCTGCTTGTTCAGACGTTGCGTGCTGCTGCCGTCAGTCTTCAATGTGGCGTAGTTGGCATCGCCGTACAGCTTCACGTTTCTTGCGACCCCGTAGGACAGCCGCGCACCCAGGCCCAGGTTTTTCGTCGTCTTGTCGGTATTGCTGGGCTTGGCAGTCTCGTAGCCGATCAGCGCCTGTCCGCCGAACAGGCCGCTTTGCCAATTGATTGAGTCGACTATGCGGTACTGTTTGGCGCCCGGATTGAAGATGGTGCTGGTGACGATTGTCGGGTTCGGGTTATCGGCCAGGCCTGAAGTAGGGCAGCTGCCGTCCGGATTCTGAGGAACCGTGCAGATGAACGGACTGCTCGTCGTGGTGGCGACCCTGCCGTTCAACGCGTAGAACTTGCCGCTCAGGTTGGCGTGGCCGTTCGAACCCTGCAGGAACAGCGAGTTCTTCAGGACGCCAAACTTCTGGTTGTAGAGCGCACCGAGGGCGAAACTCGTCTTCTTGTCGCTGAAGTTGCCGCGGATGACGCCGGCGGTGAGCGTCAGAGTTCCGTCGGGGGTGATCGGGATATCGCGCGCCTGAAGGTTCACGCGCTTGGCGGCGCTAGTCGTCGTGCTGTTGTCGGTGTTGCCTTCGGTGTGAAAGGCGAGATTCAACGTGCCGCCGCCGGAGCCGAGTTTGAAGCCATCGACGCCGCCGCCGAAGTTGTCGCCGTCTTCCATCAGCCAGGCGTCGATGATGTGCACGTCTTGGATGCGGTGATAGCGCTGGCCGGCCCAGAAGCTGAGCTCCGGCGCGAAGGACAGGCCGGAGATGTCTGCATACACCTGCTTCGTGCCGTCCACTTTGACGGTCTGCGAGTTGTAGAGGTAGGGCATCCAATAGATGCCGGCCTTGACGCCGGAGATGTTCCATTGCTTGCCGATACCGAACTCGATGAACTGGTCACCTTCGTTGCCGAAGCGGTTGAAGCCGACGGTGCCGAGGCCATACCCGCCTTTGCGCAAGTCGTCCTTTGCGTAGTACGCACCGGCGCGTGCATAGCCCCAAAGCTGCAAGCCCAGGGCATCGAGCGCTGTCTTGGCCGCCGCACTGGCCATGTCGTACTGGGACTGCGCCGGCGCCGGAACGGAACTCGACTCGCTCTCGGGCTTTGTCATTTGAGCAACGACGCTCAGGCTCGTTGCCAGCAGTACGCAGGCCAACGAGACCTTGCGCGAGGTGAGGTGGTGCATCGATAGTCTCCTGCAGAAAGGTGGTGGCGGCATTTACCAAAAATGAACATATTCTTAATGCCGAGCTAAGCTTAACTGCAGGTTAACTTAACCTTTCTAGGTACTTACGCCAGCAAGCCGATGTGATCAACGTTTTCATTGGCCGCCGGGCCTGCTCCGTGCACACGATTGAGTCCGCGCTTCGCGATTCGCCCATGAGGGCCGGCTGCCCTGCGACGACCGACGTGTTGACGTTCAGGATGCGGGATAGACGCCAAGTGGCGTCAGACCGCGAGCGGCAAGCGGAGGCGCACTTTGAGGCCACGAGGAATGACGCTTCCCAGCGTCACGCTGCCCCCATGCCGTTCGACGATCTCCTTGACGATCGGCAGGCCGAGCCCGCAGCCGGAACCTTCAGGACTGGCGCGGTAGAAGCGCTCGAACACGAGAGCATGCTGAGCCACCGGGAGCCCGATGCCCGTATCGCTCACCTCGACCGTCGCTGTGGCGCCCTCGGCGAGAACGCTGACGGTGACGTCGCTGCCGCGGCCGGCGTACCGGATCGCGTTGTCTACCAAGTTGAGCACCGCCTCGCGAATCAAGGACAAGTTGCCTTCGACCCAGACCGGCGCCGGCTCATCGGTTTCACGACCGTTGCCGGAGTCGACCACGCCGAGGTCGACGCCCAGGTCGATGCCCAGGCTCAGCGCGCGAGGTACAGCTTCGGCGGTGAGTTGTTGTGCAACTTTGGCAAGGTCGAAGCGGCTCCGCCCCATTGCCGCCTTCGACTCAGGCTCTGCGCGGGCCAAGGTCAGGAGCTGGTTCACCAAATGGGCGCTGCGCGTTGCGCTCTCATGGACACGCTCGAGGCGCGCACGCAGGGCGGGGTCGCTCGCTTCCTTCAGCGCAATCTCGGTCTGGCTCTTCAAGCCCGCCAAAGGCGTGCGCAACTGGTGAGCGGCATCGCTGATAAAGCGGCGCTGGCCAGCGACGCTCTCGTTGACCGCCGCCAGCAACGCGTTGAGCGCCATCGCCAGAGCCCGGACCTCGGCAGGCGCAGACTCGATCTCGATGGGCGTCAGGTCGTTCGGCATTCGGTCGCCCACCGCATCGCGCAGCCGTGCCAAAGGTGCCAGCCCGGCACGGATGCCCGCCCACACGATCAACGACATGGCCAGGATCAGCGCTGTCAGCGGCAGAGCGGTATCTATCAGGATGCTGCGGGCCAACTGCTCACGGCTCACACGGCTCTTTGCGATCTGAACCAGCATCACCTGTCGCCGATCGGGTTCTCCGCGCGCCAGGTAAAGCGCCGCGATGCGCACGGGCGTCTTGGCGTTGCCCTGCGAGACGATAGCGTCGTAGAAGTAGGGTTTGTCGAAAACGGGCGACACCGAAGGGGGCGGCAGCTGCAGCTGGTGGTTCCCGATCAGGAACGCCCCCGGCGGAGAGCTGACCATGTAGTAGACGCGATCGTCGGGGTCAGCCTCGATGATGTCTTGCGCGGCCTTCGGCAGATCGATGTAGAGCCCGGGACCAGACGGCTTGATCTGGCGTGCGAGCGCCATCGACGCGAGGTAGAGGCTTCGATCGATCGCCACATTCGCGTAGCGCGCCGCGAGGTTG
>JACMKK010000431.1 GCA_014380115.1 Luteimonas sp.
AGGAACCGGGTCTGGGCGTTGGTCAGCGATGTCGACATGAAATCAGGCGCGAAGGAGGCGGAAACGACGCGCAGGGTATCATGGCGCCCCGTACCGACCGCCTCGAATGGCCCGCAGCAACGCGCATGGCGACACGCAGCAAGAGCAGCCAGCGCTGGCTGAAAGAGCATTTCTCCGACCCTTTCGTGAAGAAGGCGCAGGCGGAAGGATTGCGCTCGCGCGCGGCCTACAAGCTCGAGGAACTGGTCGAACGCGACCGCCTGCTGAAGCCCGGCATGGTGGTCGTGGACCTCGGCGCGGCGCCCGGCGGGTGGTCGCAGTGGGTCCGCAAGGCCCTCGACGAGATGGCGCCGGGCAATCCCGGCCGGGTGCTCGCGCTGGATATCCTCGAAATGCCGTCGCTGGCCGGGGTCGAGTTCCTTCATGGGGATTTCAGGGAGGATGCCGTCTTATCGGCCCTGGAGACGATGCTCGGCGGGAAACCCGTTGACCTTGTGCTGTCGGACATGGCCCCCAATAAGAGTGGCATGGACGCGGTCGACCAGCCGCGCCTCATGCATCTGGCGGAACTGGCGATGGCCTTCGCCGATGCGCACCTCAGGACCGAGGGCACGTTCCTGATCAAGCTGTTCCAGGGCGTGGGGTTCGATGAATACGTGCGGGAGCTGCGGCGGCGGTACGCCAAGGTGGTCATCCGCAAGCCGGCGGCCTCGCGCAAGCGGTCGCCGGAGGTCTATGCACTTGCACAGGGCAAGCGCGAGACGATGGTTTAAGGTGCGCTGTCATAAGATGACGCGTCGCAAGAGCAGGACGACGGAACCGGAATGAACGACTTGGCCAAGAATCTGATGTTGTGGGTGGTCGTCGCCGTCGTACTGATGGTGGTGTTCCAGAGCTTCAGCCCGAAGATGGCCGGCGCCAACACCGAAGTGGTCTATTCGCAGTTCGTGCAGGACGTGCAGAACGACCGCATCCGCAAGGTCGACATCTCCAGCAACGAGCGCGCGATCACCTTCGAGCGCAACGACGGCACCAAGGGCACGACCAATGCCCCGCTGCGCGACGAGGAGTTGATGAACGACCTCGTCCGCCACAAGGTCGAGATCAAGCAGGCGCCGCCGGACACCGGCATCTCGTTCTGGTCGCTGGTGCTGAACTTCCTGCCGGTGATCCTGATCATCGGATTCTGGCTGTTCATGATGCGGCAGATGCAGCAGGGCGGCAGCAAGGGCGCGATGTCCTTCGGCCGTTCGCGCGCCAAGCTGCTCAACGAGGACCAGACCAAGGTCACCTTCGGCGACGTCGCCGGTTGCGACGAGGCGAAGGAAGAAGTCTCCGAGTTGGTCGAGTTCCTGCGCGACCCAGGCAAGTTCCAGAAGCTCGGCGGCAAGATCCCGCGCGGCGTGCTGATGGTCGGGCCGCCCGGCACCGGCAAGACGCTGCTCGCCAAGGCGATCGCCGGCGAGGCCAAGGTCCCGTTCTTCTCGATTTCCGGTTCCGATTTCGTCGAGATGTTCGTCGGCGTCGGCGCCAGCCGCGTGCGCGACATGTTCGAGCAGGCCAAGAAGCACGCGCCGTGCATCATCTTCATCGACGAGATCGACGCGGTCGGCCGCCATCGCGGCGCCGGCCTCGGCGGCGGTCATGACGAACGCGAGCAGACCCTCAACCAGTTGCTGGTTGAGATGGACGGCTTCGAAGGTGGTGAAGGCGTGATCGTCGTAGCGGCCACGAACCGCCCTGACGTGCTCGACCCCGCGCTGCTGCGTCCGGGCCGCTTCGATCGCCAGGTCGTGGTCGGCCTGCCCGACGTGCGCGGCCGCGAGCAGATCCTGCGCGTGCACATGCGCAAGGTGCCGCTGGCCGACGATGTCGTGCCGATGGTCATCGCGCGCGGCACGCCGGGCTTCTCCGGCGCCGATCTCGCCAACCTCGTCAACGAGGCCGCCCTGTTCGCCGCGCGCGAGAACGGCCGCGAAGTGCGCATGGAGCATTTCGATCGCGCCCGCGACAAGATCATGATGGGCACCGAGAACCGCTCGATGGCGATGAGCGAGCAGGAAAAGACGCTCACCGCCTATCACGAGGCCGGCCACGCCATCGTCGGTCGCCTCGTGCCCGAGCACGATCCGGTCTACAAGGTCACGATCATTCCGCGCGGCCGCGCGCTCGGCGTGACCATGTACCTGCCCGAGGGCGACAAGTACAGCTACAACCGCACCGCGATCGAATCGCAGCTGTGCTCGCTGTACGGCGGCCGCGTTGCCGAGGAACTGATCTTCGGTGTCGACAAGGTCACCACCGGCGCCTCCAACGACATCGAACGCGCCACCAAGATGGCGCGCAACATGGCAACCAAGTGGGGCCTGTCCGACGAACTCGGTCCGATCGCCTATGGCGAGGAAGAGGACGAGGTGTTCCTCGGCCGTTCGATCACGCAGCACAAGAACGTCTCCGACGATACCGCGCGCAAGATCGACGAGGTCGTGCGCAGCATCCTCGACAAGGCCTACGGCCGCACCAAGACGATCCTGACCGCGAACCTCGACAAGCTGCACGCGATGGCGAAGCTGCTGCTCGAATACGAAACCATCGACGTGCCGATGATCGACGCGGTCATGGAAAACCGCGCTTCGCCGCCGCCGATGGGCTGGAGCCCGGGCGGCCCGGCACGCGACGATCCGAAGCCGTTCACGATCGGCGGGCCCGCCCCGCAGACCTGATGCCTTGCTCCCTCACCTGCGAAGGCAGGGGAGGGCCGGAGTGGGGTTCCGGCTTGTCAGAGTGAATCCGAAAGGCCAGAGTCCGCTCTGGCCTTTTTCGTTGGTCCCGCATGTTCGACACCACCCCGCAACTCGACTGCGCCGGCCGCATCCTCCAGCTCGATCGCCCGCGCGTGATCGGCATCGTCAACGTCACGCCGGATTCGTTCTCCGATGGCGGCGAGCACGGCACGACCGAACAGGCGATCGCGCATGGACTGAAGCTCGCAGCCGAAGGCGCGGATGCGCTCGATGTCGGCGGCGAATCGACGCGCCCTGGCGCGAACGATGTCGCGCTCGAGGAAGAGCTGCGCCGCGTGGTCCCGGTGATCGAAGGCCTGGTGTCGCAGACCACGTTGCCGATCAGCATCGACACCTCCAAGCCCGAAGTGATGCGCGCCGCCGTCGCAGCCGGCGCCGGCATGATCAACGACGTCTACGCGCTGCGCCGAGAAGGCGCGTTGCAGGCGGCGGCCGAACTCGGCGTACCCGTGGTGCTGATGCACATGCTCGGCGAGCCGCGCTCGATGCAGGAGGCGCCCGAGTACGACGACGTGGTCGGTGACGTGCATCGCTTCCTCACCGAGCGCATCTTCGCCGCCGAGATGGCCGGCATCGCCCGCAAGCATCTCGTCGTCGATCCCGGCTTCGGCTTCGGCAAGACGCGTGATCACAACCTCGCGCTGCTGGCGCAACTCGAACGCTTCGCCGAACTCGGCGTGCCGGTGCTGGCGGGACTGTCGCGCAAGAAGACCATCGGCGACCTCACCGGCCGCGACGATCCGCACGAGCGCATCCATGGCTCGGTCGCCGCCGCCCTGATCGCCGCGCAACGCGGTGCAAAGCTGCTGCGAGTGCACGATGTCGCCGCCACCGTCGATGCGCTCAAAGTCTGGAACGCGGTCGATGCGGTGGTCATGCCGCGCGGAAAATCCGCGGCGCCGGGGATCCAATGGCCCGACGATGCGTAGCGTGATGCGCGCGCGCGTTCGCGCATGACGCTTGCCGGATAGACGCGCGCGACAACCCATGCCTTCCGACCACCGCCCCCTCGCCATCGCCCTCATGGGCCCGACCGCCTCAGGCAAGACCGCGCTCGCGCTCGACTGGGCGCAGCGGTTCGGCGGCGAGATCGTCAGCGTGGACTCGGCGCTCGTCTATCGCGGGCTCGACATTGGCGCCGCCAAGCCCGACGCCGCAGAGCTGGCGCGCGTGCCGCACCATATGATCGACGTACGCGATCCCTGGCAACGCTACTCTGCGGCCGAATTCGCAGCCGACGCGCGCGCCGCGATCGCCGCGATCCTCGCGCGCGGCAAGCTGCCGATCCTCACCGGCGGCACCGGACTGTATTTCCAGGCGCTGCTGCACGGCCTGTCGCCGATGCCCGAAGCCGACGTGGCGACACGCGCGGCGATTACCGAAGAAGCGGTAGAGCAGGGCTGGCCCGCCTTGCACAAACAACTGGCCGAAGTGGATCCGGAGGCGGCCGCACGCATCCATGCCACCGACCCGCAACGCATCCAGCGCGCGCTGGAGGTGTTCCGGCTCAGCGGCAAGCCGATCAGCGCCTGGCGGCGCGAGGCCGTCGCCGATCGATTGCCTTGTCGCGTGCTCAAAGTGATCGTTTCACCGCGCGATCGCGCCGTCCTGCATGCACGCATCGAGCAGCGACTCGACGCGATGCTCGATGCGGGCTTCCTCGACGAGGTCCGTCGCCTGCGTGCACTGCCTGAACTGCGCGCCGTGGCGCTACCGCTGGATCTGCCCGCGCTGCGCGCCGTCGGCTACCGCCAGGCCTGGGAGCACCTGGACGGCGCGACATCGCCGGCGGAATTCCGCGACCGCGCGATCTTCGCCACGCGCCAGCTCGCCAAACGCCAGGTCACCTGGTTGCGCGGCGAACTCGATGCGCGCCGGTTCGACCCCGCCATCGACGGTGCCGAGCTGGACCAAGCCATCGCCCTGTTCCTCGCGTAGGGCGGGCCCTGGCCCGCCATTGCCTATCTCCGATCGCCTTGCCACATGCCGGACCACCCGCGCGGTGGGTCAGGGCACACCCCGCGGTGCGCGACCGTGATCGCTTTCCAGATCGCCGTGGTTGTGTAACATCGACCCTCCTGCCGCCAGGGGAGCTGTCGGCAGCAGGGCGATCCAACACCAAACAAAACAAGACCCAAACTGGGGAACACCATGTCCAAGGGCCAATCTCTACAGGATCCTTTCCTGAATGCACTGCGTCGCGAGCGCGTACCGGTCTCGATCTATCTCGTCAATGGCATCAAACTGCAGGGCACGGTCGAATCCTTCGACCAGTTCGTCGTGTTGCTGCGTAACACCGTCAGCCAGATGGTCTACAAGCACGCGATCTCCACCGTGGTCCCGGCCCGCAACGTGCGCGTCGGCCCGGGTGGCGGTGTCGTGCAGTCGTCGGAAGGCGACGAGGCCGGCAGCGAAGACGAATCCGAATAGACAGCGAGGCATGAGCGCTCTTGTTTGACCGATCCCGCAAGGGCGAAACCGCACTGCTGATCCAGCCGCACGCCGGCGGCCCTCCTGACGAGGGCGCCGTCGAGGAATTCTCCGAACTTGCGCGCTCCGCCGGCGCGAGCGTGGCGGCGTTGCTCAATGCGCGCATCGACAAGCCCAACCCGGCGACGCTGATCGGCAAAGGCAAGGTTGAGGAAGTGAAGGCGGCCTGCGATGCCACCGGCGCCGACCTCGTGCTCGTCAACCACGCGCTGTCGCCGGTGCAGGAGCGCAACCTCGAGAAGCTGCTCGAGCGCCGCGTCGTCGACCGCACCGGCCTGATCCTCGACATCTTCGCGCAGCGCGCGCGCAGCCATGAGGGCAAGCTCCAGGTCGAACTCGCGCAGCTCAAGCACATGGCCACGCGCCTGGTGCGCGGCTGGACCCACCTGGAGCGCCAACGCAGCGCGATCGGCATGCGCGGGCCCGGCGAGACCCAGCTCGAGACCGACCGCCGCCTGCTGCAGAAGCGCGTCGACCAGCTGACCAAGCGCCTGGAAAAGGTCGACGTGCAGCACACGCAGATGCGCCGCGCGCGCGTACGCAGCGAACTGCCGCGCGTGGCGCTGGTCGGCTACACCAATGCCGGCAAGTCGACGCTGTTCAACGCGCTGACGGGTGCCGACGCCTACGCCGACGACCGCCTGTTCGCGACCCTTGACCCGACCGTGCGCAAGATCGCGCTACCCGGCGGCAACAGCGTGCTGGCCGACACGGTCGGCTTCGTCCGCGACCTGCCGCACGAACTGGTCGCCGCATTCCGCTCCACGTTGTCCGAAGCGCGCGAGGCCGACCTGCTGCTGCACGTCATCGACGCCGCCGACCCGCTGCGCGAGGAGCGCATCGCGCAAGTCGACGCGGTGCTCGCCGAGATCGGCGCCGGCGACATTCCGCAGCTGCTGGTCTACAACAAGATCGACCGCATCTTCGTCCGCGATGGCGGCGAAGAAAACGCCACCCTGGCCCCGCGCCACGACAAGCCCGACGGTACCGAACCCGACAGCAACGTCCGCGAACGCGTGTGGGTCTCGGCGCTCAAGGACAGCGGTCTCGACCTGCTGCGCCAGGCGCTGGCCGCCCGCCTGGGCCTGCGCCGCATTGTCGCCGAGCTGCAACTACCGGGCTCGGCCGGCCGCCTGCGCGCGCGCCTGCACGAAGTCGATGCCGTGCGCGACGAGGCCCA
>JACMKK010000432.1 GCA_014380115.1 Luteimonas sp.
GGCGCCTGCGACCACAAGCGTCGCCAGTTCGGCAATTGCGCCTGCGCCAGGGCGTTGTCGGCCGGGTCGTCGCGATGGCCCCAACCGTCGAGGATCAGCAAGACCACCGGCTTGGGGCGAGTCGAGACGGATGTGAACGGGGATGCAGGCACGACGATGGGACCAGTGACTAAGGACAGATGCGATTGTAGCCATGCCCGTCCACCCTACCGGTGTCGCGAGCTGTCTCGGAGCCTGCCCCCGCAGCAGCATCTCCGCTAGTCTCGCCTTCCACGCTTCCGCCAAGGTGCCGCCATGTCCCGCAACCGCAATGCACTGTGCCTCTCGATCGCCCTCGTCTTCGCCGCGCCCGCGGCATTCGCCGCCGGCGAGAACATCGACAAGATCAACGGCAGCATCACCGCCGAGGCCGGCCAGGGTTACGGCAACCTGGAAACCGTCAACGGCAGCATCACCCTCGAATCCGGATCGAGCGCCGACTCCGCCGAGACCGTCAACGGCAGCATCCGCGTCGCCGACAACGTGCAGGCGCGCAGCCTGAGCACGGTCAACGGCAGCATCCGCGCCGGCGGCAAGGCACAGCTCAGCGGTGGCGCCGAGACCGTCAACGGCAGCATCTTCTTCGATCGCGGCAGCCGCATCGGCGACGGCGTCACCACCGTCAACGGCGCCATCGGCCTGGTCGAGACCGAGGTCGGCGGCGATATCGAGACGGTCAACGGCGACATCACCGTCGGCATCGGTTCGCACGTGGGTGGCCACGTCAAGGTCGAAAAGCCGACCTCGAACTGGATGCCGATCAACCTCAACAAGCGCAAGCCGCGCATCGTGATCGGGCCGAACGCGGTGGTCGACGGCCCGTTGATCTTCGAGCGCGAAGTCACCTTGTATGTGCACAACACCGCGCGCACCGGCAAGATCACCGGCGCGACTGCGGTGCGCTACGACGGTGCGCGCGCGCCGCAGGACTAGCTTTTGCTCCTCCCCTGCGACCGCAGGGGGTGAGGAAGCACGCTTGCGCGCCACTGGCGCGCGTGCTGACGAACGCCCGTAGGCGAAGCCGTAGGGCCGGACGGCTGGGAGGGGTTGAGTAAGCACCGACTTCTCCCACGACGAGCCGAAACCCCTCCCCAACCCTCCCCTGCATTCGCAGGGGAGGGAGCAAAGCAGCGCTAGAATCCGCCTTCCTTCCAAGAGGAACACCGGATGCGCTCCCACCCCCTCCTGCTCTGCCTCGCCCTGACCACGGCGCTGGCGGCCTGCAATCGCGAACAGGCCGCGCCACCCGCGCCCGCCGCCGAACCTGCGGCACCCGCCGCCCCGACCGCCTCCACGCACGCCTTCAGCCCCGACATCGCCGCCGCCGATTTCGGCGAACTGGTGAAGACGCTCGCTTCCGACGCGTTCGAGGGTCGCGGCCCCGGCACGCCGGGCGAGGAAAAGTCCGTCGAGTACATCAAGGCGCAGTTCGAGCGCATCGGCCTCAAGCCCGGCAATGGCGACAGCTATTTCCAGGTCGTGCCGATGACCGAGACCACCGCCGACGAAGCCACCTCACTCAAGCTCGACGTGAACGGCAAGCCGCGCGAACTGAAGTTCGGCAGCGACATGGTGGTCGGCACGCGTAGCGGCAAGCCGGAGGTCAGCATCAAGGACAGCGAGCTGGTGTTCGTCGGTTACGGCGTCGATGCGCCCGAGCAGAAGTGGAACGACTACGCCGGCGTCGACGTCAAGGGCAAGACCGTGGTCATGTTCGTCAACGACCCCGGCTTCCACGCCAAGGACGCCTCGCTGTTCGAAGGCAAGCGCATGACTTATTACGGGCGCTGGACGTACAAGTTCGAAGAGGCTGCGCGTAAGGGCGCCGCTGCAGCGATCATCATCCACGACACCGAAGGCGCGTCCTACGGCTGGGACGTGGTCAAGAACTCCTGGTCCGGCGCGCAGTACGACCTGCGCGCGGCGGATGACCCGGAACCGCGCCTGCCGGCGCAGGGCTGGATCACCGGCGACGTCGCCAAGAGCCTGTTCGCCGACGCCGGCCTCGACCTCGACGCGCTGCGCGCCGCCGCCAACAAACGCGGCTTCAAGGCGGTGCCGATGAAGGCGAAGCTCTCGCTCGACCTGAAGAGCACGATCGCCGAGAAGTCCTCGCGCAACGTGGTCGGCCTGCTGCCGGGCAAATCCAAGCCCGACGAAGCCATCGTCTACATGGCGCACTGGGACCATCTCGGCAAGCACGATGGCGAGGCTGGCGACAACATCTACAACGGCGCGGTCGACAACGCTACCGGTGTGGCCGGCATCATCGAGATCGCCGAGGCGTTCGCGAAGCAGCAGCCGGCACCGGAACGCTCGGTACTGTTCCTGGCGGTGACGCTCGAGGAATCCGGCCTGCTCGGCTCGAAGTACTACGTCGCGCATCCGAGCATCGCGCTCGACAAGACCATCGCGGTGATCAACCTCGATGCGATGGGCGTCAGCGGCAAGGTCCGCGATTTGACGGTCACCGGCATGGGCAGCTCCGAACTCGAGGACATCCTCAAGCCGATCGCCGAGAAACAGGGCCGCAGCCTGCACTCCGAATCGCGCCCCGAAGCCGGTGGCTATTTCCGCTCCGATCACTTCAACTTCGCCAAGGCCGGTGTGCCGGCGCTGTACGTCGACTCCGGCGATGACCTGGTCGAAGGCGGCAAGGCTGCGGGCGAAGCGGCGGCGAAGGACTACAACGACAACCGCTACCACAAGCCCGGCGACCAGTACGACGCAGCGACCTGGAAGCTCGATGGCATCCTCGACGACCTCAACGCGGTCTATGGCGTCGGTCGCGAGCTCACCAACTCCGACAAGTGGCCGAACTGGTACAAGACCAACCCGTTCCGCGCCGCGCGCGACAAGATGTTGAGCGGCAAATCCGCGACACCAGCGCCGGCACCAGCGCCGGCTCCCGCTCCCGCGCAGTAAACCGCACGGCCTGTATTGAGAACGGCATCCGCAAGGATGCCGTTCTTGTTTTAGCCCACAGCAAGCCGCCAAGAACCCATCCTTCCATCGAGGATCACCTTCATGACCATCGCCTATGCCTGCATCCTGGTCGCTGCGCTGCTGCCTTACTTGTGGACCGCGATCAGCAAGAGCGGCGGCGTGCGCTACGACAACCGCAATCCGCGCGCCTGGCTCGCGAAGCAGGAGGATCCGCGCCTGCATCGCGCCAACAACGCGCAGCTCAATGCCTTCGAGGCGTTCGCGCCGTTCGCTGCGGCGGTGCTGATGGCGCAAGCCGCCGGCGTGGATGCCGCACAGATTTCGTGGCTGGCGATCGCGTTCGTCGCGTTGCGTCTGCTGCACGGCATCCTCTACCTCGCCAACAAGGCGCTGCTGCGCAGCCTGGTCTGGGCGGGTGGTCTTGCGTGCGTCGTCGCGCTGATGGTGCTGGCGATCGTGCATATCGGCGGCTGATCGTCAGCGCTTGCCGCCAGGTTCCTTTTCGCCGGCGCGCCCTTCAAGCGTGCCGCCACGGCGTTCGAACCAGGCCAGTACTAGCAAGACCGTCAGCGTCAGCACGGTCGCGCCGAGGGCGACGACGTAGTTGTGGAGCCCGGCGCAGATGCCGATCGTGGCGACCATGAGCAAGGATGCCGCCGTGGTCAGGCCGGCGACGCTGCCGCCGTTGCCGCGGCGGAAGATCGCCCCGGCACCGAGGAAGCCGACCGCCGCAATCACCGCCTCGATCAGGCGCAGCGGATCGAGCTGGATGAGCTCGCGATAGTGCTGATCGCTGAAATGTTCGGCGAGCAGGTCGCCCGTTCCGACCAGCAGTGCTGCAGCGCCGCACACCAGCATGTGCGTGCGAAAACCGGCCGGGCGATTCTTGAGCTCGCGCTCCACGCCGATCGCGCCGCCAAGCAGCATTGCGAAGGCCGTGGTCGCGAGCACGGTCAACTGTGCGGACCAGTTGCCGAGCAGGAGTTCCATCACGCTGCGCTCCGGCATCGATGATTGCGGATGCGCCAGTCTCGGCAAGTCCGCATCACGGTGCCGTCAATAGTGAAGCGGCGTCATGCCACGATCAGCCGGAGACGAGCCTCACCCGCGCGAAATTGCGCTTGCCGACCTGCAGCACGCCCTCGAAACCCGGCGCGAAACTCGTCTGCGGATCCTCCACGACGTTACCGTCGACGCGCACCGCGCGCTCCTTGAGCTTGCGTGAGGCCTCTGCATTGCTCGGTGTGATGCCGGCGCTCGTCAGCAGCGCCGCGATGCGCAGGCCGTCGGCCGGCACGACGACGTCCTGCAGAGGCAGCAGCGTCATATCGCCCTCGCCGCGCACGGCGGCGTGCCAGCCGGCGACGGCGGTATCGGCGGCGACGGCATCGTGGAAGCGCGCGGCAAGTTCCCGCGCCAGGCGCAGCTTGACGTCGCGCGGATTGAGGGCGCCCGCAGCGATGTCGGCCTGCAGCCGTTTCGCTTCGCCGGCGCCGATGTCGAAGCTCAGCAGCTCGATCCAGCGCCACATCAGCTCGTCGCCGATCTTCATGGTCTTGTTGACGATGTCGATCGCAGGCTCGTTGATGCCGATGTAGTTGCCGAGCGACTTCGACATCTTCTGCACGCCGTCCAGGCCCTCGAGCAGCGGCATGGTCAGCACGATCTGTGGCGGCTGGCCGAAGTGCTCCTGCAGCCCGCGGCCCATCAGCAGGTTGAACTTCTGGTCGGTGCCGCCGAGCTCGACATCGCTCTTGAGCGCGACCGAGTCGTAACCCTGCACCAGCGGATACAGGAACTCGTGGATCGCGATCGGCTGCTGCGCGGCATAGCGCTTGGCGAAGTCGTCGCGCTCGAGCATGCGCGCGACCGTGTGCTGCGCGGCCAGCCGGATCATGTCGGCGGCCGTCATCTGCGCGAACCATTCGCTGTTGAAGCGCAGTTCCGTCTTTTCGCGATCGAGCACCTTGAACACCTGGTCGGCGTAGGTCCTGGCGTTGGCCTCGACGTCTTCGCGCGTGAGCGGCTTGCGGGTGACGTTCTTGCCGCTGGGGTCGCCGATCATCCCGGTGAAGTCGCCGATCAGGAAGATCACCGTGTGGCCGAGATCCTGGAACTGCCGCATCTTGTTGAGCAGGACGGTGTGGCCGATGTGCAGGTCCGGCGCGGTCGGATCGAAGCCAGCTTTGATGCGCAGCGCACGGCCGGACTGCAGGCGGGCGGCCAGTTCCTCGCGCTTGAGGATCTCGTCGGCACCTCGGCCAATCAGATCAACGGCGTTTTGCAGGTCTGCGTTCAGGCTCAAGGGGTGGTCTCGGGATGACGGTTGCGCGGGGAGCGTGACCGCAGTTGTGAAGAGGTCGTTAACATCGGGTTAAATGCGGGGCCTGCAAAAAATCCTGCCCGTTCAAGCATTTGACGCATTCTTTTACCGTGACTATGGTAGCCCCGTTACGCGCCCATCACGTCCGGGCCAGGGGGAACCGAACATGACTGCACCCACTTCGTCCGACACCGATCGCGGCCAGCGCGTCCGCCTCAAGAATTTACGCGATGTGACGCTGCATGAGGCGGAACTCGAGCCCGCTCCGCCGGTGTTGCCGGCGCCGGAAGAATTCACGGGACGCTGGACGCGCCGGCAATGGGCGCACGCGAGCTTGTTCGCGACGCTCGGCGCGCTGGTTGCGGCGATCGTGCCCGGCTTCGACAACGCGATGCAGGGACCGGTGCGCGTGCAGCGCACCACGATGTCGCTGACGCTGCCGCAGATTCCGCTGTCGCGGCTGCGCGGGCATTCCGGCGACAGCTGGCAGATCGTCAGCGTCGAAAGCGGCCAGACGCTGAGCCATGTGTTCGAAGACCTGGACATCCCTGCGTCGGACCTGCAACGCCTGCTCGACCATCCCGGCGTCAAGCAGTCGCTGACGCAACTCAAGCCCGGCGCCGAGCTGGCGTTCGACCTGCCGGTCGACGGCAAGCTGCGCAGCTTCCGCTACGACCGCGACGACACCCATCGCGTCGAGCTGTCGCTCGCCGGCGACGCGGTCAGGGAAAAGGTCGTCGAGCGTCCGACCGAGACGCGCACCGTCGTGATCAGCGGAGAAGTCGGCAAGTCGCTGTTCCATTCGGCGCGCAAGCTCGGCATGAGCGGCAGCAACATCACCACGCTCACCGACGAGATCTTCAAGTACGACATCGACTTCAACTCCGACGTCGGCTCCAAGGACCGCTTCAGTGCGGTCATCGAACAGACCTGGCGCGAGGGCGAGCTGCTCAAGTCCGGCCCGGTGCTGGCGGCGACCTTCACCAGCCGCGGCAAGGTGCACAGCGGTTTCCGCTACGTGCGCAACGGCAAGGCGGAATATTTCACCGGCGACGGCCGTGCGCTGAAGAAGAGCTTCATCCGCATGCCGATCCCGTACGCACGCCTGAGTTCGCGCTTCGGCGCGCGGCGGCATCCGGTGCTCGGTTCGATGCGCATGCACAAGGGCGTCGATTACGCAGCAGGCACCGGCACGCCGATCATGGCCGCCGGCGATGCGCGCGTGCAGTTCGTCGGCTGGAAGGGCGGCTACGGCCGCGCGGTGATCCTCGACCACGGCCGCGGCAGCACCACGCTGTACGGGCACATGTCGCAGTTCGGCAACATCAAGGTCGGCCAGCGCATCGCGCAGGGCACGGTGATCGGTCGCGTCGGCAGCACCGGCCTGGCCACCGGCCCGCACCTGCATTACGAATTCCGCATCAACGGCGTGCACCGCAACCCGCTGACGGTGACGATGCCGCCGCCGGAGCCGCTGAGCGGCGCGCAGCTCGCCGACTTCCGCTCGCAGACCGGCCCGGCGCTGGCGCGGATCGAGAAGGTCGAGCACATCATCTACGCGCAGGTCGCGCCTGCGCCGAAGCAGGTTGCCACGGTCGCCAAGGCCAAGACGGCGCGTTCGAAGAAGGGCTGAGCAGCCTCGACGCAGGTCGCGCTAGATAAGCGAACAGCGCTGCGCAACCGCAACAGCAAATCCCCGGGCGGACAAGCCGCCCGCCCCCTTTCCAAAGGGGGCAACAGCACGTGGTTGCGGATGTTCCGTTTCACCTTGCCTTATCGGCGGGCATCGGCGTCAATTCATGGCTGAGAAGCTTTCGGTGCACGCCATGCCTATCCACGACGCGCAGCCCGGCACGCCCGGCTCGCTCTACCTCGGCCTGATCTCCGGCACCAGCGCCGATGGCATCGATGCCGCGCTGGTGCGGTTCGCAGGTGAAGACGGCCTGCCGCAGTTGGTATTCGGACGGACCTATCCGTGGGAGCCAGCATTGCGCGCCCGCCTGGTCGAACTCGGTCAGAAAAGCGCGCTCCTCACGCTCGACGACCTCGGCGAGCTCGACGTCCGCATCGGCCGCGCCTTCGCGCAAGCCGCAGGTGCTGCGCTCGCAGACAGCGGCACGCCTGCCGATGCCGTCGCCGCGATCGGCTCGCACGGCCAGACGCTGCGCCATCGTCCGCAAGGCGAATTCCCATACACGCTGCAACTCGGCGATCCCAGCACGATCGCCGAGCGCAGCGGCGTGCGCGTGGTTGCCGATTTTCGTCGCCGCGACGTGGCCGCCGGCGGCCACGGCGCCCCACTGGTACCGGCATTGCACGCGGCACTGCTGCACGACGCACGCGAAGATCGCGCGGTGCTGAACCTCGGCGGTATCGCCAATTTCACGCTGTTGCCCGCGCGCGGTGAGGTGCGCGGCTTCGACACGGGGCCGGCCAACGGCCTGATGGACGCCTGGTGCCTGCGCCACACCGGCGCCGGCTTCGATCGCGATGGCGCGTTCGCCACCAGCGGCCGCGTCGACGAGGCCTTGCTTGCGCGCCTGCTCGACGAGGCCTGGTTCGCGCTGCCGCCGCCCAAATCCACCGGACGCGACCAGTTCCATCTCGACTGGGTCGAAGCCAAGCTGGCCGGCGATGAAGCGGCCGCCGCCGACGTGCAGGCCACGCTGCTGGCGCTGAGTGTCCAGACCATCGCCGCGGCACTGCGCGCCGCGCAACCGGGTACTGCGCGCGTCATCGCCTGCGGTGGCGGCGTGCACAACTCGGCGCTGATGGGCGCGCTCGCGGATGCGCTGCCGGGGATCGTCGTGGAGTCGACCGCGGCCCACGGCATCGATCCTGATTTCGTCGAGGCAATGGCTTTCGCCTGGATGGCGCGCGAAACGCTGCTCGGGCGTCCGGGCAATGTCGCCAGCGTCACCGGCGCGCAGGGTGCGCGCGTGCTCGGCGGGGTCTACTCGGCCTGAACTACTCCCTCACCCACGTGTCTTCAGGCTCGTCGGGTGCGGGCGGCGCGCGGCCTATGAGCGAGAAGCCGGCATCGTCGGGAACGCCTTCCAGCGCCGCAATCGCCGCCGCCAGCACGTCCGCCTCGCTGTTGTCGAAGCGCACCGCGCCGTCGCCTTCGTAGACGTGCAGTCCCTGCTCGAGCAGGTGCAGCAGGGTCTTGGCCGTGCCCCAGCCGCGCTTGTCGGCGACGCGCTTGATGCGGTCGGCGAGCACCGCGTCGATGTCCTTGAGGACGATGTCGGTCATGGCAGGCTTCTCACCCGGCTGAGGATACTAGCTCTCGCCGGGACTGGAGGCGGGCACAGCGCCGGCCAGGCTCAATGGCTTGCGGACCAACAGCAAACACAGCAGCAGCGCGGGAATACCGACCAGGGCGGTGCCGATAAAGAACAATGCGTACGCATCGAGCAATGTCCGGCCGATCTCCAAATGCTCGACGGCGACACCCGAAAGTCCCTTCAACAGCTTTCCTGGCAGGGCATAAAACGAGCTCAGCAAGGCGTATTGGGTGGCCGTGTAGCCGATGTTGGTCAGGCTCGACATATAGCCGACCAGGGCGACGCCCGCGAACCCGGTGGCGAAGTTGTCGATCACCATCGCCGCGGTGAAGGCGCTGGTGTCGGCGCCATGGTGAGCGAGATAGGCAAAGGCGAGATTGGAACCGGGGCCAAGGATCGCCCCCATGAGCAAGGTAGCCACGAATCCGAAGCGCAATGCGAACAGCCCGGCAATCGCGATGCCGGTGATCGAAGCCGCCAGCCCGAACGAGCCGCGCACCGCACCGACCGTCTCCTTGGCGATGCCGAGGTCGGCGTAGAACGGGTTCGCCATCGGCCCCATCACGAAGTCCGGCAATCGGTACAAGCTGATCGTGATCAGCATCAACAGCGCCCACTTGCCGTGTTGCTTGAAGAAGGCGATGAACGGTCCGGCAACTGCGTCGTACAAGCCTTGAGGCGTCAGCAGCGAACCATGGCTGGCCGCGGCGCGTAGCGATGCCGATGGCTCGCGTGCCAGGAAGGTTGCGAGCAGGCCGAGTCCCATCGCCAGCGCCATCGCCTGGTACGACGCCGACCAGCCGACATACGCGGCCAGGATCAGGATCAAGGCGTCGGTCACCAACAATGCCGAGCGATAGCCCAGCTGGTAACCGGCGCTCAGCAGCGCAAGCTCCTCGCTGTTTTCCGAACTCTCGATGCGCCATGCATCGATCACGATGTCCTGCGTCGCTGAGGCAAAGGCAGCAACCAGCGCCATCACGCCGAACGCGACCAGACCCCCCTCCGGCCGCACGATCGACATGGCCGCCAGCGCCACGATCACGCTGATCTGAGCCAGTGCCATCCAGCCGCGGCGGCGTCCGAGCCAGCGTCCCAGCAGCGGCGCATCGGTCTTGTCGATGATCGGCGCCCACAGGAACTTCAGCGAATAAGCCAGGCCCACCCACGACAGGAATCCGATCGCCGACAACTCGATGCCGTGTTCGCGCAGCCAGAATCCCATGGTGTTGCCGACGAGCATGAACGGCAGGCCCGAGGCGAAGCCGAGCAACAGCATCACCGCGACCTTCGGCTGCCCCAGCCGGCGCAACACCAGCCGCCAGCCTGGTCGCTTGGGCGCGGACGCGCTAGAGGTCATAGTCCACAACGAACGGCGCGTGATCGGAGAAGCGCGGCTCGGGATGGATCGAACAGGCCTTGAGCCTGTCGCGCAGCGACGGCGTCACGATCTGGTAATCGATGCGCCAGCCGACGTTGTTGGCGCGCGCCGCGCCGCGCGCGCTCCACCAGGTGTAGTCCTCGCCGATCGGGTTGAGTGCGCGGTAGCTGTCGACCCAGCCGCCGCTATCGGCGCAGACGCCGTTGAGCCAGTCGCGTTCGGGCGGCAGGCAGCCGGAGTTCTTCTGGTTCGAGGTCCAGTTCCGGATGTCCAGGCGCGAGCGCACGATGTTCCAGTCGCCGCACAGCACGTAGTCGCGGCCGCTATGCAGCCACTCGTCGAGGAGCGGCTTGAGCCAGTCCATGACCTCGAACTTGAAGCCCTGGCGCAATTCGCCCGAGGAGCCCGACGGGACGTAGAACGACACCACGCTGAGATTGCCGAAGCGCGCCTCGATGTAGCGGCCTTCGTCGTCGAACGGCGCCCAGCCGAGTGCGGTGCGCACCTCGTCGGGCTCGCTGCGGCTATAAATGGCGACGCCGCTGTAGCCCTTCTTGGTGGTCGCGTCGCGGAAGAACGCCTGGTAGCCCGCGGGCAGGAACTCCGGGCCGGCGAGCTGGTGTTCCTGCGCCTTGGTCTCCTGCACGCACAGGACGTCCGCGTCCTGCAGCGCGAACCAGTCGAAGAAGCCTTTCTTGGCGGCGGAGCGCAGGCCGTTGGCGTTGAAGCTGATGATTCGCATGGACGGTCGGGACCGGAAGTGGTGTCAGGCTGCTTCTGCCGAAGCGTAACGGATTCCGCCCGCGCACGACCCGTCCAGCCGCGCGGCGCCTATCATCGCGCCATGACCGACGCCGCCGATATCCACGTCACCCCGGTCACCCCCGCGTTGGCGCCGGCCGTGCGTGCGCTGCGCGTCGCGGCCGACCAGTATCCCTATGTCGGCGACGTGACCTTCAACCTGATCGATGCCGAGCGCGACCCGCTCAGCGATGCGATGGTCATCCTCGCCGGTGATGAAGTGGTCGGCTTCTACCGGCTCGACTACGCCCCGACCACCGTGACCTGCAAGCCGCTCGAGGCCGCCATCGGACTGCGTGCGTTCCTGATCGACCGCAATCGCCAGGGCCGCGGTCTGGGCACGCGCGCGATCCGCGCCTGCTGCGAGGACATCCAGCGGCGCCATCCCGACAGGCGCGTACTGGCGCTGAACGTGAACTGCCGCAACGTCGCGGCGATCCGCGCCTATCGCAACGCCGGCTTCGTCGACAGCGGCGAGCTGTATTTCGGCGGCAGCGCCGGGCCGCAGCATCTGATGCTGCGTCGGCTCGGCTGAGGCGGGCACGTCGTCGCTGGCGCATGGGAGAATTGCGGCATGGACGAACACAGCCGCCGTTTCCTCGATCTTGCGGGTCGCGCGCAGGCCTTGCGCTTCGGCGAGTTCACGCTCAAGTCCGGCCGCGTCAGCCCCTACTTCTTCAACGCCGGCCGCTTCGACTCCGGCGACGCGCTGACCGGGCTGGCGCGCTGTTATGCCGATGCCGTCGACGCGGCCGGCGTCGCCTTCGACTTGCTGTTCGGCCCGGCCTACAAGGGCATCCCACTGGCCACCGCGCTGGCCTGCGAATATGCCCGTCGTGGCCGCGACCTGCCGTTGGCGTTCAACCGCAAAGAGGCCAAAGCGCATGGCGAAGGCGGCAGCCTGATCGGCGCGCCATTGGACGGCCGTCGCGTGCTGATCGTCGACGACGTCATCACCGCCGGCACCGCGATCCGCGAGGCGCTGGCGATCATTGGCGATGCCGGCGGCACGGCGGCCGGCATCGTCATCGCGCTGGATCGCCAGGAAGTGGTGGGCGACGGCGACGATCTCGGCCTGCGTCATTCCGCGGCACAGACTGTCGCCACCGAGCACGACATCCCCGTGATCGCGGTCGCAACACTGGCCGATCTGCTTGCGTTTGCCGGCGAAAGCGCGACACTGGCGGCCGAACGCGATCGCCTGCACGCCTATCGCGTGCGTTACGGCAGCGATCGATCGACTTGATTCGACCGGCCGGGGGGACGGATGCGATGAAGATCACCGCGACAACGCTGACCTGCGCCATGGCGCTTGGCCTGTGCGCATCGGCGACCGCCCAGGAAGCGCAGAAGAAACTGTATTGCTGGGACGAGGGCGGACGCCGCGTCTGCGGCGATGCGCTGCCGCCGGAAGCCATCAACCGCGCGCGCGTCGAGATCAACGCAAAGAACGGCATGCGCAGCGGCGAAGTCGCGCGCACGCTGACGCCGGAGGAACAGGCCGTCGCCGCGCTCGCCTCGAGACAGGCCGCCACGGACGCCGAAGCCGAAGCCGCGCGCAAGCGCCGCGACCTGGCCATGGCCGAGTCCTATGCCACCGAAGCCGACCTGCGCCGCGCCTACGGCGAGCGCATCACGCTGGTGGAGGAGTCACTGAAGACCTCGCGCCTGGGCGTCGTCAACCTGCGCCAGAGCCTGCTCAGCCTGCTGCGGCAGGCCGCCGAGCTGGAACTGCATGCCAAGCCGGTGAACAAGGCCTTGTTCGACAACATCCGCAACCAGCACACCGACCTGTTGCGGCAGCAGGTGATCCTGCAGCAGCAGACGCACGATCGCGCGTCGCTGGGGAGCGACCTCGACGAGGCGCTGGCGCGTTATCGCGCACTCAAGGCGCCGAAGGCTGCGACGACGGAAAGCTGAGTTTTCTCTTTCCCGTCGGGCGACGAGTTCCTTCTCCCTCACATCGCGGGGAGAAGGTGCCGAAGGCGGCATAAGGGGCGAACGCAGTGGCGATCTTTGTGTGCGGCAATCCCGCGCCGCGACGCACACCCCTCACCCGGCGCTGTGCGCCACCCTCTCCCCGCTGCGCGGGGCGAGGGACCGATCGCTAGAACGACAACACCAGGTCCGGCTTGACCAGCAGTAGCTGCGTGCGGAACGCCTCCTGGATCCGGGTCAGCCCTTCCTGCGTATCGGCATCGAAGCGCAGCACCAGCACCGGCGTGGTGTTGGATGCGCGCACCAGGCCCCAGCCGTCGGGCCAGTCGACGCGCAGGCCGTCGATCGTCGACAGGCGCGCGCCCTCGAAACGGGCCTGTTCGCGGAACCGCTCGACGAACGTGTGCGGATCACCATCCGGCGCGGCGATATTGATCTCCGGCGTGGAGACGCCGTTGGGCAACGCCTTCAGCACCTCCGACGGCGACTGCGCGCTGACGGCCAGGATCTCGAGCAGGCGCGCGGCGGCGTAGATGCCGTCGTCGAAGCCATACCAGCGCTCGGCGAAGAAGAAGTGACCGCTCATCTCGCCGGCCAGCTCGGCCTCGGTCTCGCGCATCTTCGCCTTGATCAGCGAGTGTCCTGTCTTCCACATCAGCGGGCTGCCGCCATGGCGCAAGATGTAGCCGGGCAGGCGGCCGGTGCATTTGACGTCGTAGACCACGACCGCGCCTGGGTTGCGCTCGAGCACGTCGCCGGCGAACAGCATCAGCAAGCGGTCGGCATAGATGTTCTCGCCGTCGCGCGTGACCACGCCGAGGCGGTCGCCGTCGCCGTCGAAGGCGATACCGAGGTCGGCATCCAGGCGCGCCACCATCTGGATCAGGTCCTCGAGGTTGCGCGGGTCGCTCGGGTCCGGATGGTGGTTGGGGAAGGTGCCGTCGATCTCGCAGAACAGCGGCGTCACTTCCGCCCCGATCGCCTCGAGCACGCGTGGCCCGAGCTCGCCGGCGACACCGTTGCCGGCGTCCACGACCACTTTCAGGCGACGGTCGATCTGCACGTCGGAGGCGATCCGCGACACGTATTCGTCACCGATCTCGCGGTGCACCAGGCTGCCCGGTGCCGCGGCGGCATGCAGGCGGTCCTCGGCGATGCGCGCGTACAGGTCGGTGATCGCGTTGCCCGACAGCGTTTCGCCGCCGACCACGATCTTGAAGCCGTTGTAGTCGGGCGGGTTGTGGCTGCCGGTGACCGAGATGCAGCAGCCGGTGCGCAGGTGGTAGGCGCCGAAGTACACCGTCGGCGTCGGCGCCATACCGATGTCGATGACGTTGCGGCCGGCGCGGCGCAGGCCCTCGACGAGGCCGGCGACCAGGTCCGGCCCGGACAGCCGCCCGTCACGGCCGACCACGATGTCATTCAGGTCCTTCTCGAACATCAGCGTGCCGATCGCCCGCCCGATCAGCTCGGCGACGCCGTTGTCGAGCGACTGCCCGACCACGCCGCGGATGTCGTAGGCGCGGAAGATGCCGCGGTCGATCTTGACCGGCGCTGCCTTGGGGGCTTCTTTCACTTCGAGGCTCGGGGCTGGTTTCTCGGCGGGATTATCGGTCATCACCTGCGCCAGGGTCGGCGCGATCGCATCGTCGGCACTGGCCACGGCGTAATCCTTGCGCGACAGGCGGAACAGCACGTACGCGACCACCGCGAGCAAGGCCGCGGCGATCAGCGAAGCGATATCGCCGAGGCCGAAGATGCGCGCGGCCGGATTCGGCACGGCCGCTGCGACGCGCAGCCCGCTGTCGGGGATGGCCACCGCCATGCGCTCGGCGCCCTCGGAATGACCCAGGTCACCGCGCTCGAGCAGGGTGAAGCCGCCTTGGCGCAGTGCCAGGTAGGTGTCGTCGGCCAGCGACACGTTGTCGAGGCCGACCGTCGCCCGCGTCAGGGGCAGGCGCACGTAGGCGATCCCGACCAGCGTCCCGGCATGGCGTGCGGGCGCGGCCAGTGCAAGGCGCGCGCCGCCGCCTTCGCGTACCACCCAGGCTTCGGTCTTGTTTCCGGCCAGGGCCGCCTCGGCCACGGCGATGCGGCCGAAGCCGCTTTTCGGCAGTTCGGCATAGGCCGCCGACAGGTCGATCGGCAGGATCGCGGATTCCTCCAGGCCCGGCCAATTGGCGCCAAGGTGCTTGCCGGCCGTCGCCAGATCACCGGCTTGCAGCGCGGCCTGCACGGGGCCCGAATCCAGGCGCTCGGCCAAGCGCTTCAGGTCGTTCGAAAGCGTCGTGTGGGTGAGTTGCACCGCGGTATCGCGTGATTGTTTCAGTGCGGCCCGCCGTGTCCCGTCCTGCATCTGCTGCCAACCGCTCCACGCCAACAACAGCGCCAGCGCGCCCGACAGCGCCGCCAGTGGCAGCAACAGGGGTTTTGCTTGCGCCAGCAGCTGGCGCAGTTTGTGCGGTTCGGTCTCGCTCATAAGATTGATCCCCTGTCAGCGCACGCCGCTGTGGCCGAAGCCCCCGGCCCCGCGCGCGCTGTCGGCGAAAGTATCCACCACTTGCAGGGCGGCGCGCACGATCGGTAATACGACCAGCTGCGCAATTCGGTCACCCGGCGTGATGGTGAAGGGCTGTCGGGAGCGGTTCCACACGCTGATCAGCAACGGTCCCTGGTAATCGGCATCGATCAGGCCGGTGCCGTTGCCGAGCACGATGCCGTGCTTGTGGCCCAGCCCGCTGCGCGGCAGCACTACCGCGCACAGCGCCGGGTCGGCGAGGTGGATCGCCAATCCCGACGGCACCAGCGCGGTGTCGCCGGGCTGCAGGGTGAGGTCGGATTCGAGCGCTGCGCGCAGGTCGAGGCCGGCGCTGGCCTGCGTGGCGTACGCCGGCAAGGGCCAGTCGTTGCCGAAGCGCGCATCGAGCACCTTCACTTCCAAGGTCCGGTTCATGCGGTCATGCGCTCCAGGATGACGTCGAGCAAGGCCTCGGCGAGTTGCTGCTTCGGCGCGGGACCCAGCGCGCGGGCGCAGTCGCGCCCATCCTGCCGCCAGTACAGCGTCAGCGCGTTGTGGTCGCTCTCGAAACCGGCGCCCTCCACGCCCACCCGGTTGGCGGCGATCAGGTCCAGGTGCTTGTCGGCGAGTTTGGCGCGCGCGTACGACTCGACGGTGTCGGTCTCGGCCGCGAAGCCCACCACCATCCGCGGTCGCCGCGCATGCGTGGCGATGTCGGCGAGGATGTCGCGCGTGCGCACCAGTTCCAGCGTCAGTCCGGTTTCTCCGGCGCGCTTCTTGATCTTGCTGCTGGCGAACTGCTGCGGCGTGAAATCGGCCACCGCGGCCGCGCCGATGTAGAGATCGCACGGCAGTAGTGCGAGCACCGCGGCATGCATCTGTGCGGCCGAGCGCACATCGATGCGCTCGACGCCGATCGGCGTCTCCAGGGCCACCGGGCCCGCCACCAGCGTGGCTTCGCCGCCGCGCCGCGCTGCGGCTGCCGCGATCGCGAAGCCCATCTTGCCGCTGCTGCGGTTGCCGATGAAGCGCACCGGGTCGATGTCCTCGAACGTCGGGCCGGCACTGACCACGATGCGCAGCCCCGAAAGCGAAGCCGCGCCGGTCACGTCGCCTGCGCCAGCGCCGCCACGATGGCGTCTGGCTCGCTGAGGCGGCCGGGGCCGGATTCGCCTTCGGCCAGCGGGCCGTCTTCCGGGCCGATCACCTGCACGCCGCGCCCGCGCAGCAAGGCCATGTTGGCTTGCGTCGCCGAATGCAGCCACATGCGATGGTTCATCGCCGGCGCCACCGTGATCGGCGCGGTCGTGGCCAGGCACAAGGTGCTGACGAGGTCGTCGGCGAAGCCGTGCGCGAGCTTGGCGAGCGTGTTCGCGGTCGCCGGCGCGACCACGACGCGGTCGGCCCAGCGCGCCAGTTCGATGTGCCCCATCGCCGCTTCCGCCGCCTCGTCCCACAGCGACGTGCGCACTGCCTCGCCCGACACCGCCTGGAAGCTCACGATCCCGACGAAGCGCTGCGCGTGCTCGGTCATCGCCACGCGCACCTGCGCGCCGGCATCGCGCAGGCGGCGCACCAGCTCCACCGCCTTGTAGGCGGCGATGCCACCGCACACGCACAGCAGCACGTGCTGTCCTGACAAGGCCTGCGACTTCGGGTTGGCAGCTGCGTCGGTCATCGCCGAGGTGGGCCGTTACTGACAGCGGATGTGATGGACAGCTTACCCGATGGCGCAGTGGCCTCCGATCGAATCGCATGGCTGCGACGGTAGCCTTGCTTTGTCATTCCCGCGAAGGCGGGAAGCCAGCGACTTTCGCCCTTGACCAGTCATCGCGCCCTGAGCGATCGACGACGCTGGCTTCCCGCCTTCGCGGGAATGACAGCAGTAGAACTTCCGCCATTTTCGACGTCCGGGCCTCTTCTTCATGCACATCCGCGACTGGCCCCCAGACGAACGCCCCCGCGAAAAACTCCTCGCCCGCGGCGCGGCGGCTTTGTCCGATGCGGAACTGCTGGCGATCTTCCTCGGCTCGGGCCTGCGCGGCCTCGATGCCGTGGCGACGGCGCGCAAGCTGCTGGCCGAACACGGACCCTTACGTGCGTTGCTTGAACGCGGCGCCAACGGCCTGGCCGACCTGCCAGGCCTCGGCCCGGCGCGCGCC
>JACMKK010000433.1 GCA_014380115.1 Luteimonas sp.
CCTGCTTGCCGCGCGCGGCCTCGCGATCGCTGCGCGTATGCGTGGCGCGCGGCAGCATGCCGTACTCGGCGGTCACCCAGCCTTCGCCCTTGCCGCGCAGGAAGCCCGGCACGCGGTTCTCGACGCTGGCCGTGCACAGCACGCGGGTCTCTCCGAATGCCACCAGCACCGAGCCCTCTGCGTGCCGCGTGTAGCCGCGTTCGATGCGGACGTCACGCAATTGGTCGGCTGCGCGGCCGCTGGGACGGAGAACTTCAGTCATGGGGGTTTCGTTTGCGGCGGGGCGTGAGTTTAGCAAGGTGGGGTGTGTCGACCGGGAGGAACGAACACAGAGAGCGGTGCGAAGCCCGCGAGCGCGATGTTGTTCATGCTCGTCATCCTGGCGAAAACGGGGACCCAACAGATCGCGCCTGTGTAGATGGGTTCCGGCTTTCGCCGGAATGACGAGCCCAAGGGGGCTGTTTTTTTGGATTCCGAGCTTTGAGAGCCGAATTCCCAGCTGCCGGCGCCTTGTTCGGGCGCAATGGCATACTTCCCCGCCCATCACGAGCCTCCGCCCGCATGATCCGCAGCATGACCGCATTCGCCTCGGGCGAACGCAGCACCGAATGGGGCACGCTCGGCTGCGAGCTGCGCGCGGTCAACCATCGCTTCCTCGAACTCGGCCTGCGCCTGCCCGAAGAACTGCGCGTGCTGGAGCCGGCGCTGCGCGAGCGCGTCGCCGCACGCATCTCGCGCGGCAAGGTCGACCTCGGCCTGCGCCTGCGCCAGGCCGACGGCGGCGAGGCACTGCAGCTCAACGAGGCTTTGCTCAGCCGCCTGTCCGCGCTGGCGGTGGATGTCGATGCGCGTTTCCCCGGCGTGCGCACGCAGTTCACCGAGCTGCTGCAGTTCCCGGGCGTGCTGCAGGGCCGCGACGTCGATCCGGCGGCGCTGCAGGCCGAAGCCCTGCGCCTGCTCGACGACGTACTCGACCAGTTCGTCGCGGCGCGCGAGCGCGAAGGCGCCAACCTCGCGCAGGCGATCCTGGAACGCGTCGACGGCATCGCCCGCCACGCCGCCGATGTCCGCACACTGATGCCGGTGATCCGCGCGGGGCAACGCAGCAAGCTCGAGCTGCGCCTGGCTGACCTGGCGCAGCCTGCCGACGAGGGCAGGCTCGAGCAGGAGCTCGTGTTGTGGCTGCAGAAGCTCGATGTCGACGAGGAGCTCGACCGCCTCGACAGCCACATCGTCGAGATCAGGCGCGTGCTGGCGCAGAAGGACCCGGTTGGCCGCCGCCTCGATTTCCTGCTGCAGGAATTCAATCGCGAGGCGAACACCCTCGGCTCGAAATCGGTCGACAAGCGCACCTCGCAGGTCGCCGTGGAGCTGAAGGTGCTGATCGACCAGATCCGCGAACAAGTGCAGAACATCGAATAGCCGATGCGCGGAACCCTCTACATCGTCGCGGCGCCGTCGGGCGCGGGAAAATCCAGCATCGTCAACGCCTGCCTGGCGCGCGATGCCAAGATCGCGCTGTCGATCTCGTTCACCTCGCGTCCGCCGCGTCCGGGCGAACGCCACGCCGAGCACTACCACTTCATTGCCAAGGAGCAGTTCCAGGCGATGATCGACGCCGGCGAGTTCTTCGAACACGCGCTGGTCCACGGCGACTGGAAGGGCACCGCGCGACAGTCGGTGGAACCACAGCTCGGCGCCGGCATGGATGTGTTGCTGGAGATCGACTGGCAGGGCGCGCGCCAGGTGCGGGAGCAGGTGCCCGATGCGGTGAGCATCTTCATCCTGCCGCCGTCGCGCGCCGCGCTCGAGGAGCGCATGCGCAAGCGCGGTCAGGACAGCGAGGCGGTCATGGCGCAGCGCCTGGCGGCCGCACGCGAGGAGATGTCGCACTACGGCGAGTTCGACTACGTGATCGTCAACGAGCACTTCGCGACGGCCGTCGACGACATGTGCGCGATCTTCCGCGCCAGCCGCTTGCGCAAGGATGCCCAGGTCGCGCGGCATTCGCGGCTGATCACGGCCTTGCTGGCGGATGGGCAGTAAAGCGCGACAACCGGTAAGGGGCCGCCGATCACCGGCTTTTGGCGGGACCAGCGCCAAGAAGGGAAGCCGCGTCTTCACGACCAGACCTGTCCGGGGCACTCTAAGTCATTGATTCAAAAACAAACCGCTTGCACCAGCAAGCTGCGTCCCCTAAAATCCGCGTCCCCCTGAGTAGAGTCGGACGGCCCTGGCGGCCGCCGGGAGAGTTATGGCCCGCATCACCGTTGAAGATTGCCTGGAAGTCGTCGACAACCGTTTCGAGCTCGTCATGATGGCCGCCAAGCGCGCGCGCCAACTGGCCAATGGCGTCGAACCGCAGCTCGACAACAGCGAGAACGCCGACAAGCCGACCGTGCTGGCGCTGCGCGAAATCGCCGCGCGCCGCATCGACCAGCCCTACATCGACGCCGTCGACAAGTCCGAGCGCGAGCGCAAGGAACGCGAGGCGCTGGAATGGGCGGCCGCGGAAGTGGTTGCCGACGACGATCTGTCCAAGGGCGACGACATCTGAGTCGTCGCTTCGGATGCACCAGAAAAAGCCCCGCCGCAAGCGGGGCTTTTTTGTTGCCGCGACGGTCGCGCCGCGGCATCGGCTGTCGCCCGTGAATGCGCCGACGCGGCGCATTGCCGCTGCGCCTGCGCCCGCGTACGCTCGGGCCATGACCCCCGCAGAGCCCGCCCCCGCCCATACGCTCGTGCCGGACGACGACGCCGTTCCCGACTACGTGCGCGAGCTCGAACGCGTGGCCAGTTACCTGCCCGAGGACCAGCGCGCCCTGTTGCGCCGTGCGTGGGCGGTGGGCGCCGCGGCGCACGCCGGGCAGACGCGCAGGTCCGGCGAGCCTTACATCACCCATCCGGTGGCCGCAGCCACGGTACTGGCCGAGCAGCGCGTCGATGTCGAGACCCTGGTCGCGGCGATCCTGCACGACACCATCGAGGACACGCCGCTCACGCGCGAGTCGCTGGCAGGCGAATTCGGAGAAACCGTCGCCGAACTGGTCGAGGGCGTCACCAAGCTCGACAAGCTGCAGTTCGAGGATCGCCAGGAGGCCGCCGCCGAGAGCTTCCGCAAGATGCTGCTGGCGATGGCGCGCGACCTGCGCGTGATCCTCATCAAGCTCGCCGACCGCTTGCACAACATGCGCACCCTCGGCGCGCAGTCGACCGAGGCGCGTAGCCGCATCGCGCGCGAGACGCTGGAAATCTACGCGCCGATCGCGCAGCGCCTCGGCATGAACCTCATCAAGGCCGAGCTGCAGGATCTCGGCTTCCGCGCGCTGCATCCCTGGCGGCACGCGGTGATGGAAAAGCGCATCCGCACGCAGCCGCTGTTGCGGCGCGAAGCATTGGCGAGGATCGAGGCGCAACTGGCGCAGCGACTGACCAAGGAAGGCCTGCAATACCGGCTCGTCAGCCGGGTGAAGTCGCCATGGAGCATCTACGACAAGATGCGTGCCGAGGGCAAGACCTTCGACCAGGTCATGGATGTGTTCGGTTTCCGCATGGTGGTGACCTCGGTACCCGCCTGCTACCACGCGCTCGGCGTGGTGCATTCGGTGTTCAAGCCGCTCGATGGCCGCTTCCGCGACTTCATCGCCATCCCGAAGGCGAACGGATACCAGTCGCTGCATACAGTCCTGTTCGGGCCCTACGGCTCGCCGATCGAAGTGCAGATCCGCACCGAGGAGATGGACCTGATCGCCGAACGCGGCATTGCCGCGCACTGGACCTACAAGCACGGCGGCACCAAGCCGAGCAGCGCGCAGGCGCGCGCGCACTCGTGGATCGCCGACCTGCTCGAATCGCAGCGCGCGACCGGTTCGTCGCTCGAGTTCCTCGACAACGTCAAGGTCGACCTGTTTCCCGACGAGGTCTACCTGTTCACGCCGAAGGGCGCGATCCTGGCCTTGCCGCGCAATTCGACGGCGCTCGATTTCGCCTACGCCGTGCACACCGACGTCGGCAACAACGCCGTGGCCGCGCGCGTCGACAAGAAGCTGGTGCCGCTGCGCACCAAGCTCGCCAGCGGGCAGAAGGTCGAGATCATCACCGCCAAGTCGTCGTTGCCGAAGCCGCAATGGCTGGAGTTCGTGGTCACCGGCAAGGCGCGCACCGCCATCCGCCACCAGCTCAAGCACCTCGAGCACGAAGATGCGGTGCAGCTCGGCCATCGCATGATCGACCGCGCGCTTGAGAATCTCGGCACCTCGCTCGACCGCTTGCCGCCGAAACGACTCGATGCCTACCTCGCCGAATTCCGCTATCCGCGCCTGGAGGCCCTGTTGGCAGACATCGCGCTCGGCAACCGGATGCCCGCGCAGGTCGCGCAGGCGCTGGCGCGTTCGGGCGAAGCGACGACGCCCGACCTGCTCGATGCGCTGCGCGTTCCGCGCGAAGGCGAACGCATTCTGATCACCGGCAACGAGCGCGGCGTGATCACGTTCGCCAACTGCTGCATGCCGATCCCCGGCGACGAGATCATGGGCTACCACACCGCCGGCCGCGGCATCGTCGTGCATCGGATGGATTGCCCCAACGTCGCCGAGTACCGCAAGTCGCCCGAGCGCTGGGTCGCGATCGGCTGGGACCGCGAAGTCACCGGCGACTTCCATGTCGCCTTGCGCATCGAGGTCGACAACAGCCCGGGCGTGCTGGCACAGGTCGCTGCCGCCATCGCCCAGGCCGAATCCAACATCGACGGCGTCGAATACCTCGAGCGCGACAACAACGTCGCCGTGATCCGTTTTTCGATCGAGGTCAGCGACCGCAAACATCTGGCCGAAGTGATCCGTCGTACGCGACGGCTGGGCGTCGTGCATGGTGTGCAGCGGGTGTGATCGCGTCGTCGTGTCGGACCATCGCAGGCATAACAGCTCATCGCGCTTCCGGCCTGGCCGCATGCGCATCGCATAGAATTCGCAAGATCAGCAACAGGAGCCGCCCAGTGTCCCGCCAACCCATCAGCACCAACGCCGCGCCCGCCGCCATCGGCCCCTATTCGCAGGCCGTGCGCTCTGGCGACACGGTGTACCTGTCCGGGCAGATCGCGCTCGATCCCGCCACCGGCCTGATCGTCGAAGGCGATGTCGCGGCGCAGGCACGGCGTGCCTTCACGAACCTCAAGGCAGTGTGCGCCGCTGCCGGCGGCTCGCTCGACGATGTCGTGCGCGTCGGCCTGTTCCTGGTCGACATGGACCATTTCGCCGCGGTCAACGCGGTGATGGGCGAGTATTTCGAAGCACCGTATCCGGCGCGTTCGACCGTGCAGGTTTCGGCGCTGCCGCGCGGCGGGCTGTTCGAAGTCGACGCGGTGATGGTGCTGCGCTGAGCGACGCTACGCACGCGATCGGCCCCTGTTCTGCAGCACCCGTGAGGCAAGGACGCCTGCGATGATGGCAACGATGAAGAAACCCGCCCCGGCCTTTGCCGCGATCGGCGAGACGCCGTTGACCGCGTTGCCCGGCGTCGGCACGCGCGTCGCGGAGAAGCTCGCCGCGCGCGGCCTGCTGACGTTGCAGGATCTCTGGCTGCAACTGCCGCGCCAGTACGAGGACCGCACCAGCCTCACGCCGATCCGACAGCTGCAGCCTGGCGTCGCCGCGCAGGCCGAGGGCACGGTGGAGGCGGTCGAGCGCGGCTTCCGCTACCGGCCGATGCTGCGCGTCGCGATCGGCGACGAGTCGCGCGCCACGCTGGTGCTGCGCTTCTTTCATTTTCGCGCCGCGCAGGTCGCGCAGTTCGTGCCGGGTGCGCGCGTGCGTTGCTACGGCACGCCGCGCGCCGGCCAGCACGGGCTGGAAATCGTGCATCCGAGCTACCGCGTGGTCGACGGCGAAGATGCGACCGCACTCGGCGAGCAACTCGATCCGGTGTACCCGGCCATCGAAGGCATCGGCCCGGCGAGTCTGCGCAAGCTGATCGGTCTGGCGCTCGACCGGTTGCCGGACACGGCCGAGCTGGAGCTGTTGCCGCCTGCGGTTCTGCGCGACCGCGCGTTGCCATCACTGCGCGAAGCCTTGCTGACGGTGCACCGGCCGCCGCAGGACGCCGATGTCGCCGCGTTGTCGGCGGGCACGCATCCGGCACAGCGCCGGCTCGCGCTCGAGGAACTGCTCGCGCACCACCTCAGCCTGCGCCGCCAGCGTATCGCCCTGCAAGCGCATGCCGCGCCGCGATTGCGCGGCGGCGCCTTGGCCGAACGCCTGCGCAAGGCCTTGCCATTCGCGCTGACCGGCGCCCAACAGCGCGTGTACGAACAGATCCTCGCCGACCTGGACAAGCCGATGCCGATGCTGCGCCTGATGCAGGGCGACGTCGGCAGCGGCAAGACCGTGGTGGCCGCGCTGAGCGCGCTGCTGGCGATCGAAAATGGCCGGCAGGCGGCGTTGATGGCGCCGACCGAACTGCTGGCCGAACAACACCTGTCCAACCTGCGCGGCTGGCTGGAACCGCTCGGCGTGCGTATCGCCTGGCTGGCCGGCAAGGTCACCGGCCGCGCACGCGCGTCGGTCCTGGCGGCGGTCGCCGACGGCCAGGCGCAGTTCGTCGTCGGCACGCATGCGCTGATGCAGGAAGGCGTGGTGTTCAAGGACCTGGCGCTGGCCATCGTCGACGAACAGCACCGCTTCGGCGTGCACCAGCGCCTGGCATTGCGCGACAAGGGCTCCGCACGCAACGGCGACGATCCGGGGGTCGTCCCGCACCAGTTGGTGATGACGGCGACCCCGATCCCGCGCACGCTGGCCATGGCGGCCTATGCGGACCTCGATGTTTCCGCGATCGACGAACTACCGCCCGGGCGCACGCCGGTGCAGACCGTGGTGTTGAGCGCAGAGCGTCGTCCGGAACTGATCGAGCGCATCCGCGGCGCCTGCGCCGAGGGCCGCCAGGCGTACTGGGTCTGCACCTTGATCGATGATTCCGACGAGGTCGTGGCGCAGGCTGCGCAGGGCACGTTCGAAGCGTTGTCGGCGGCCTTGCCGGAAGTGCGCGTCGGTCTCGTGCACGGTCGCATGAAGCCGGCCGACAAGCAGGCGACGATGCGTGCGTTCAAGGAAGGCGCGGTGGATCTGCTGGTCGCGACGACGGTGATCGAAGTGGGCGTCGACGTGCCGAACGCCTCATTGATGATCGTCGAGAACGCAGAGCGGCTCGGGCTGGCGCAACTGCACCAGTTGCGCGGTCGGGTTGGACGCGGCAGCGCCGCGTCGAATTGCGTGTTGCTGTATCAGTCGCCGTTGTCGGCGATGGCGCGGCAGCGTCTGGAGACGATGCGACAGACCAATGACGGCTTCGTCATCGCGGAGAAGGATCTCGAACTGCGCGGCCCAGGCGAGCTGTTGGGCACCCGCCAGACCGGTCTGGCGGCGTTCCGCGTCGCCGATCTGGCGCGGGATGCCGGCATGTTGCCGGTCGTGCATGAGATCGGAGAACAATTGCTGCGCGAGGCGCCGGAAATCGCCGACAAGCTGGTGGAGCGGTGGATCGGCGGCGCGGCGCGGTACGCTAGCGCCTGAGGCCGATGCCTTGGCGGACCCGACATGAAGAGGCTTCTGTTGCTGTTGGTGCTTGGTCTTGTCGCATGGAAGGGCTATGAGCATTTTGCGGGTCACAACGCACCGCAGGCAGCCGAAGCGGCGATGCCGGTGCAAGCGCAAACACAACAGGCGGGCGAGGTACCGTCAGCACCGACGTTCCAATGCGATGGGCGGCAGCATTGTTCGCAGATGACATCGCGCGCCGAAGCCGAATTCTTCGTCCGCAACTGCCCCGACACGAAAATGGATGGCGACCGTGACGGCGAGCCATGCGAGAACGATTCCAGGTTCTGACGGAAAGACCAGATGACCGAACGCATCCCCTTGCTCATCGACACCGACCCCGGCGTCGATGACGCACTCGCACTGCTGATGGCTTTCGACGATCCGAACCACGACGTCGTCGCACTCACCATCGCTGCCGGCAATGTCGGCCTGCAATACACCGTCGCCAATGCCTTGAAGCTGTGTGAGGTGGCAGGCATCGATATTCCCGTGCATGCCGGCTGCGAAGGGCCGTTGCTGCACCCGACGCCGGATGCGTCCTACGTGCACGGTCGCGACGGTTTCGGCGATATCGGCTATGCACCGGCAGCGCGCGCGGTGGATCAGGAACATGCCGCGCTGGCGCTGATCCGCCTGTCGCACGTGCATCGCGGCCGCCTGGTGCTGGTCATGCTCGGCCCGCTGACCAACCTCGCCGTCGCGCTCAAGCTCGATCCGGCCTTGCCGCAACGCATCGCCCGCATTGTGGTGATGGGCGGGGCGGTGACGGGACAGGGCAACACGACGCCTTCGGCGGAGTTCAACATCGGCTTCGATCCCGAGGCCGCGCACCTGGTGTTCGAGGCCTTCGAGCGGATCGAGGTCGCCGACTGGGAGGCCGTCATGGCGCACGGCTTCCCGCACAAGGATTTCGAGCGCTGGCTGAAGGCGGAGACACCGCAGGCCCGGTTCTACGACGCAATCTCGCGCAGGACCCGCGCCTGGGCCACGGAGCGCCGTGGCGAGCGTTGGCACTCGGCCGATGCGCTGGCCATGGCGCTGGCGCTGCGGCCCGACGGCGCGCTGGAGATGGCTGATCGGCCGCTGGCGATCGAACTGCAAGGCAGCCTGACCCGGGGCGCGACCGTCGTCGACTGGCAGCGGCGCGGCGGCCGCCCGGACAATGCGCGGATCCTGCAGCGCTACGACCAGGCGCGGTTCGAAGGGATGATCCGCGCGGCACTCGGGGCCGGGTAAGGCGCGGCTTGCGCCGGGGCGTCCGGAGCGGCTAGAATGCCGCTCTTCTTTTGCCCACTTTGGTGCCCGCCATGAAGGCCGACATCCATCCCGAATACCGCGCAGTCGTGTTCCAGGACGTGACTTCCGATTTCAGGTTCCTTACCCGTTCCACCCTTTCCAGCAAGGAAACGGTGAAGTTCGACGACGGCAACGAATATCCGCTGATCAAGGTCGACGTCTCGTCGGCCACGCACCCGTTTTACACGGGGCAGAACAAGCTGATGGACGTCAGCGGTCGCGTCGACAAGTTCCGCAAACGCTACGCCAAGTAAATTTTCCGTGATACCGGCGGGTCCGCTGTCAGGACCAACGCCTACGACGGCTGCCGATGGCGGCCGTCGTCGTTTGTGGCGCACCGGCGGCGGCCGGGCGTCGGCACGCGACCAAAGTCCGAGCCGTCACTCGAACGGCCCTATGCGATAATTGTTGCATCGCGGCATGCCGCGGTTCCATCCCACCCGGCGCTGTCGCGGCGCCGGGTCACGAGGAGTGCATCAGTGCCTGCTTCCGAGAAATCCGGATCCAATCAAGTCACGCCCGAGCCAGCCAAGCTCGACCAAGTCACGCTGACCGCCGGCGACAAGTCCGTGGTCCTGCCGGTGCAGACCGGCACGCTCGGCAGCCCGTGCATCGACATCGCCAAGCTGCCGTCGGCAACCGGCTGCTTCACCTACGATTCCGGCTTCACCGCGACCGCCTCCTGCAAGTCCGCCATCACCTACATCGATGGCGATGCCGGCGTGCTGATGTATCGCGGCTATCCGATCGAACAGCTGGCCAAGCAGTCGAGCTTCCTTGAAGTGGCCTACCTGCTGATGAATGGCAATCTGCCGACCAGCCAGGAATTCGCGGCGTTCGACAGCGACGTCACCCACCATACGATGATGCACGAGGCCTTCAAGGGCTTCCTCGGCGGCTTCCGCCACGATGCGCATCCGATGGCGATGCTGGTCGGCATGCTCGGCTCGATGGCCAGCTTCTACCACAACGACCTCGACTACGAGGATCCTGCCGAGCGCCGCCTCGCGGCGATCCGCCTGATCGCGAAAGTGCCGACGATCGCCGCCGCCTGCCATCGCTATTCGATCGGCTGGCCGTTGCGCTATCCGCGCAACAACGTGCCCTACGTCGAGCGCTTCCTGCAGATGATGTACGAGGTGCCGAGCGAGCCGCTGGAGCTGAATCCGGTCGCGGCCAAGGCGCTCGACCTGCTGTTCATCCTGCACGCCGACCACGAACAGAACGCGTCGACCTCGACCGTGCGCCTGGTCGGCTCCACCGGCGCCAATCCCTATGCCTGCGTCGCCGCCGGCGTCGCCGCGCTGTGGGGCCCGGCGCATGGCGGTGCCAACGAGGCCGTGCTGAAGATGCTCGGCGAGATTGGCAAGCCGGAGAACGTCGGCGCCGCGGTCGAGAAGGCCAAGAACAAGGAATCAGGCTTCCGCCTGATGGGCTTCGGCCACCGTGTCTACAAGAACTTCGATCCGCGCGCCAAGATCATCCGCGAGATGACGCACGAGGTGTTGAATGAGCTCGGCATCAATGATCCGCTGCTGGACGTGGCGGTCAAGTTGGAAGAAGCGGCGCTGAAGGACGATTACTTCATCCAGCGCAAGCTCTATCCGAACGTCGATTTCTACAGCGGCATCATCTACAAGGCGCTGAGGATCCCGACCGAGATGTTCACCGTGATGTTCGCGATCGCGCGCACCGCCGGCTGGGTCGCGCACTGGCTGGAACAGCAGGAAGATCCGGAGAACAAGATCGGTCGCCCGCGCCAGATCTACGTCGGCGCGCCGGAGCGCGACTACGTAGGCATCGACAAGCGTTGAGTGAGCGCTTTCGCGCTAGGAAAGCCCCGCGATGCGGGGCTTTCTCTTGGTTCCACGCGCAAGTGAAGCCATGGCGCCGGCGCGCACCCACGACGTTACCGGCCCGATTCGTATCCGGAAATCTCGTCTTCTGCCAATAGCTGGCGCAACTGCGCCAGCGAGGCGCGCTTCATCGGCCGCTCGTCGACGCCCGACAGCGGCGCCTGGCGCAGCGCGTCCGCGGGCAGCACGGTCAGGTCGAACGTGAGTTCCTCTGCGCTGAACAGCCAGACCGGGAAGTCGTCGCTGCGCTCGCGGTCCAGCCGTATCCGGCGGGTGCGCGATTCGGCCGGAATGCGATGTTCTTCCAGGAAGCGCGGCACCGCGTCGGCATCGTCGCTATAAAGCTGCAGGTTGACCGGCGCGTTGCCATCGGCCGTGCCGTCGAGCACCGGACCGACCAGGCGGGCATCGAAACCGGCGAAGAACTCGAGCGCGCGCAGGGCCGCATCGCGACGCGCGCGCAGGCCCGCGGTTTGCGCGTCGCCGAGGAACAGGCGCTGATACTCGCGCAACGCATCCTCGATCTCGCGATTGCGCGGCAGCGAGGCGTCGTCGTGGATGCCGAGCCGTTGCGCGGCCTTGAGCTTGGCCTGGTGAAAGTCGCGGATGCCGCTTTCGGCCATCAACCGGGCCGCTTCGTTGGCAAGGCGGTGACGACGTTCGCGGATGCGGGTCTCGGCGTGCTGACGGGCGTGGTGATGCATGGAACGACCCTCCGCGTCTGAGGCCAGGCCCGACTGTAGCGCGAGCCGATGACGGAGGGTTAGTCGGCGCAGGCCGCGCGAAGTTCCGCGGACGCCTGATCCTCAGAATCTTCACGCGCCGCACACCAGCTAGAAGATGTCGAACTGCTCCTCGCTCGGCACGGTGTCGTCCGGGCCGTAGTCGACGTAGCTTTCCATGCGTTCGAGGTCTTCGGCTTTCACGTACTCGACGATGCCGCCGTTCGAGGTGGTGGGAAGCAACTGCCCGCCGGCGCTGACGGCGACCTTGACCATGCCGTCCGGCGGCTCGTTCTTGGCGATCGGCACGTCCTTCAGCGCCACGCGCATGTAGTCGATCCAGATCGGCAACGCGGCCTTGCCGCCGTATTCGCGGTAGCCCAGCGAACGAAAATCGTCGCGTCCCACCCACACGGTGGTGACCAGGTTGCCGCCGAAGCCCGAGAACCAGGCATCGCGATGGTCGTTGGTCGAGCCGGTCTTGCCGCCAACGTCCTCACGCCCAAGCACTTTGGCAGCAGTGCCGGTGCCGCGCTGCACGACGTCGCGCATCATCGAGGTCAACTGGTAGGCCACGCGCTCGTCGATCGCTCGTGGCGCGACTACGGTGTCGGCCGACAGCGTGGCGGGCACTTCCGTCTTGGCAGGTTCGTCGCCGGCCTTCGGGTCGTCCTCGCGCGGCACCACGATCGCCTCGGCCGGGCTCAGGTCGAAGCCATCGACGACGTTCGATTGCGCCACCGACTTGCCGGCGATGCCGCCGCGACCGCAGCCACGGCATGCGGTCGGCGGCTTCTCCTTGAAAATGAGCTTGCCGTCGCGATCCCTGACCTCATCGATGAACCAGGGCGTAATGCGGAAACCGCCATTGGCGAACACGGCGTAGCCACGCGCCATGTCGATCGTCGGCAGCGACGCCGTGCCCAGCGACATCGACAGGTTCGGTGGCAGCAGAGCCTCGTCGATGCCGAAGTGACTGATGAACTTGCGCGCGTACTCGACGCCAATGGCATCGAGCATCCGCACCGAGACCAGGTTGCGCGACTGCACCAGCGCTTCGCGCAGGCGCATCGGGCCGGCGAAGTTGCCGCTGTCGTTCTGCGGACGCCAGAACTGGCCGCGGCGCATGCGGAACACGACCGGGGCATCGAGCACGATGGAGGCTGGATTGAAGCCGCGCTCGAAGGCCGCGGCGTAGATGAAGGGCTTGAAACTGGAGCCTGGCTGGCGCCGCGATTGCGTGGCGCGGTTGAACTTGCTGCCGGCGAAGCTCAAGCCGCCGACGAGGGCGCGCAACGCGCCGGTATCGGGTTCCAGTGAAACCAGCGTGGCCTGCGCGCGCGGCAGCTGGTCGAGGCGATAGGTCACTTCGCCGGGCGCTGCCTCGCTGGCGGGCGCATCGGCTGCCGCTGCTTCAGGCTTGCTGTCTGCAGTCTTGCCATCGGCGGCCGGCGTCTGCGTGGCCGCCTCGATCCTGCGTACGCGCGCGAGGTCGCCGCGCTTGAGCAGGACGCCGGGATTGCGCCCGGTCCAACGGCTCGACGCGCCATCGAGCGTGACGACGCCGCCGTCCGCAAACACCACGTCGGCCGTACCGTTGTCGGCACGCAGCACGACGGCGGGCAACAAGCCCGCTTGTGCGGGAATGCCGCGCAGGCGCGCGCTCGCCGTCGCAGCATCCTCGTTTACGGCGAGGTCGAAATGCTGCTCGACCTTGTTCCAGCCGTGGCGGTGGTCGTAGACGGTCAGGCCGTCGCGCACGGCCTGATCCGCCGCCACCTGCAGTGTCGGGTCGATCGTGGTCGTGACGTGGTAGCCCTTGGTGAGCACATCGCCGCCGAAGCGCGCGATCATTTCCTGACGCACCATTTCCGCGACGTAGGGCGCATAGACCTCCACCGGACGCTCGTGCGGCGTGGCATGCATCGCGATCGCCTGCGCGGCGGTCTCTTCGGCGGCGCCTATGAAACCGAGTTCGCGCATGCGCTGCAGCACGTAGTCGCGCCGTTCCCGCGCGCGCTCGGGGTTGCTGATCGGGTTGCCGCTGGACGGGAATTTGGGAATGGATGCGAGCGAGGCGATCTCATCCAGGCCGAGCTGGTCGAGCGACTTGCCGTAGTAGAACTCCGAAGCCGCGCCGATGCCGTAGGCGCGATTGCCGAAGAAACTCTTGTTGAGGTAGAGCTCGAAGATCTCGTCCTTGCTGAGTTCGCGCTCCATCTTCATCGCCAGCAGCATCTCGGCGAGCTTGCGCGTATAGCTGTATTCGGAACTGAGAAAGAACTGGCGCGCAACCTGCTGGGTGATCGTGGAGCCGCCCGGCACGCGCTTGTCGCTGGTGGTCGCCAACAGCCAGATCGCACGTCCGACGCCCTTGTAGTCGACGCCGTGGTGCTGGTAGAAGCGGTTGTCCTCGATCGCGATGAATGCCTGCTTGACGCGATCGGGAACCTTGGCGATCTCGACCGGATAACGGCGCGTCTCGCCGAACAGCGCCATCAGGCGCCCGTCTTTGGCATAGACGTAGAGCGGCTCCTGCAACTCGACGTTGCGCAGCGTCTGCACGTCCGGCAGCTTCGAGGAGACGACGTAGTACAAGGTTCCGGCGGCGAGCAGCCCCAGGAGGGTTGCGCCGGCGAACGCGACCAGCGTCCAGCGCAACAGTCGGCGAAAACGGGACATCGAGGCGGTTTCCTGTGCCTTGGCACTACGGTTATCTTGGCCGCGGAGTATAGATGAGCGCGCGGCGACCCCTTTTGGTCGATGGCGCGCGCCGGCGCAGGGCGGGGGCGCAATGGGTCAGGGACGATGATGGGCCGAACCGGGGGCTGCAGCGAAGGTGTCCGAACAGGGGTGGGCTTCGCAATTTGGCGATCCGGATCGCGTCGCCCGCACGCGGTAGTTGCCACGGGGTGAAAAGTCCGTTATTTAATGCAACGGGGCACGTTGCGCGCGTAAGCGCCCGTGACATGGGGAGAAAAACGTGGGACTGATCACAAAAAGCCATGCGCCGCTCGTCGGCGTTGATATCAGTTCGACTGCCGTGAAGCTCCTCCAGCTGTCGCGTTCAGGCGACCGCTACCGGGTGGAGCATTACGCCGTCGAACCGCTGCCGCCCAACGCGGTGGTCGAAAAGAACATCGTCGAGGTCGAGGCGGTCGGCGAGGCCATCCGCCGGGCCGTGTCCCGGTCGGGGACCAAGGCCAGGCATGCCGCTGCGGCGGTCGCGGGCTCCGCGGTGATCACCAAGATCATCCCGATGCCGTCCGATCTCGAGGACGACGACATGGAGTCCCAGGTCGAGCTCGAGGCCGTCAACTACATTCCATACCCGATCGAGGAAGTGAACCTCGATTACGAGGTGCTCGGCCCGATGCCGGGCAACGCCGAGATGGTGCAGGTGCTGCTGGCCGCTTCGCGTTCGGAGAACGTCGAGATGCGCGCTTCGGCCCTTGAACTGGGCGGCCTGACCGCGCGGATCATGGATGTCGAAGCGTTCGCGATCGAAAACGCCTTCGCCCTGCTCTCCAACACGCTGAACGTGCCGCGCGACGGCATCGTGGCGATGGTCGATGTCGGCGCGACGATGACCACGCTCAACATCCTGCGTAACGGACGCAGCCTGTACAGCCGTGAACAGGTCTTCGGCGGCAAACAGCTCACCGACGAGGTGATGCGCCGCTATGGCTTGAGCTACGAGGAAGCCGGCCTTGCCAAGCGCCAGGGCGGGTTGCCGGAGAGCTACGAGATCGAAGTGCTCGAACCGTTCAAGGAAGCGCTGGTCCAGCAGATCAGCCGCCTGCTGCAGTTCTTCTATGCCGGCAGCGAGTTCAATCGCGTCGACCAGATCGTACTGGCCGGCGGCTGTGCCTCGATCCCAGGCGTGGCCGAAATGGTGGAGGAGCAGCTAGGCGTGCAGACGATCGTCGCCAATCCGTTGGCGCAGATGACCCTCGGCCCACGCGTGCAGGCGCACGCGCTAGCGCAGGATGCGCCGGCGCTGATGATCGCCTGCGGCCTCGCCTTGAGGAGCTTCGACTAATGGCACGGATCAACCTGCTGCCGTGGCGTGCAGAACGCCGCAAGCTGCGCCAGAAGGAATTCATGACGATGCTGGGGCTGGCTGCGCTGGCCGGTGTCGTCCTCTGGTTCCTGGTGAACATGTACTACAACAACCAGATCAGCGGCCAGAACGAGCGCAATGCCTTCCTCCAGGGCGAGATTGCCAAGGTCGACGGCAAGATCAAGGAAATCGAAGAACTCGACAAGAAGAAGGCCAAGCTGCTGGCGCGCAAGGAAGTCATCGAGCAGTTGCAGGCCAATCGTTCGCAGATGGTGCACCTGTTCGATTCGCTGGTGCGCACGATTCCCGACGGCGTGATCCTGAGCTCGATCAAGCAGGAAGGCGAGAAGCTGACGCTGCAGGGCCTGTCACAGTCGAACGCACGCGTGAGTACCTACATGCGCAACCTCGAGGGCTCGGGCTGGATGACCAAGCCGGACCTGTCGATCATCGAGGCCAAGGGCGACAACAAGGGCCTGCCGTTCGAGTTCACCCTGGCGGTGACGCTGGCCAATCCCAACGCGCCCAAGGATGAGGATGGCGACGGCGTGCCCGATCCTGTTCCGCCGGTAAGCACGCCCGCTTCGACGACGACGCCCGCTGCGACGCCGCCGGCTGCCAGCCCGGCCGCTGCTCCGAGTCCGGCTGCGCAACCGGCTGCCGCGACTGCCAAAGAAGGAGCCGCCTCGTGAGCCAGAGGAAGATGAAGCTGAAGGAGCTCGACTTCAACAACACCGGCGCGTGGCCGCGTGAGTTCAAGATCGGGTTCTGCGTGCTGCTCGGCCTGCTGATCTTCGGCCTGCTGTGGTACCTGATTACCCGCGACAAGGGCACGGAACTCGAAGGCTTGGAAGGGCAGGAAAGCACATTGCGGGCCGAGTTCGAGACCAAGCAGGGCCGCGCGGCCAATCTAGAGCCGCTGAAGCAGCAGCTCGCGCAGATGGAACAGCAGTTGCAGCAGATGCTGCGCCAGCTGCCGAGCAAGACCGAGATGCCGGATCTGATCGTCGACATCTCGCAGACGGCATTGGCGACCGGCATCATGAACGAGTTGTTCCAGCCCGGCCCCGAATCTCCCAAGGAGTTCTACGCCGAGAAGCCGATCGCGCTGCGGATGGTGGGTACCTATCATCAGTTCGGCGCCTTCGTCAGCGGCGTGGCATCGCTGCCGCGCGTGGTGATCATGACCATGCACGACATCTCGCTTAAGCCCAAGGACAGCAAGGACACCGCCGGCATCCGTCCGAACTCGAACCTCGAGCTCGCCGGAACGGTCAAGACCTACCGTTATCTCGATGAAGAAGAAACCGCCGCGCAGGAACAGGCGGCGGCCGATGCGCCCGCAGCACAGGGAGGGAAGTGACATGCGCAAGCACGTACTCCCGAACCACCTGCGCGCGCTGCTGACGGCGACCTGTCTGCTGGCGCTGGTCGCCTGCGGCCGCAGCATCACCAGCGAACCCGGTGAAGCGCCGAACCTCGAGGAATGGGTCGCCAACGTCAAGGCGAAGCCGGCGCCGCCGCTCGACCCCTTGCCGGTCATGCAGCAATTCGAGACCTTCGAATATGCCGCCCAGGGCCTGCGCGATCCATTCAGCGATGCCTTTACCTCCGACAGCGGCGGCAGCGGGCCGCGTCCAGATTCGGCACGCCGCAAGCAGACACTGGAACAGTTCCCGCTCGATGGCCTCGACATGGTCGGTACTCTCGGGCGCGGCGATGGTCTCGTCGCGCTGCTGATGGCACCGGACAAGGTGACCTATCGCGTGCAGCGCGGGGCGTACGTGGGACAGAACGATGGCCGGGTTACCGCCATCTTTGAAGATCGAATTGAGCTTGTCGAACTGGTGCCGGATGGCGCGGGTGGCTGGCTGGAACGGCCAGCGTCGATTGCGCTGGATGATCAATGATTAGGGGAAGCGAGATGACCATCACCAACGCGTCCAACGCGCAAAGCCAACGGCCGACCCGGCGTTCCAAGTCCAGGCGGGCCGGTGCCATCGGGCTCGTGGCAGGACTGATCGCGGCCCTCGGTTCCGTGCAGGCAGCACCGACCCGCACTGCGATGCCGATGATCGCCATGGCGCAGGCAACAGCAAGCCAAGCCGTCGATCCGGCCAAGCAGTCACCTGCCGCAGTATCGATCTCCAGCATCGACTTCAAGCGTGGTGATGGCGGCTCGGGCAAGCTGATCATGCGCTTCAGCGGCGACGGCGCCGCACCCGACCTGCGCACGCAGGGATCGAATGTCGTCGTCAATGTCGGCAATGCCAGCCTGCCTGCATCCCTGCAGCGTCCGCTCAATGTCACCGACTTCGCGACGCCGGTGCAGCGCATCGATGCCAAGCAGAGCGGCTCCGGCACGCAATTGGTGCTCAGCACCAACGGATCGTTCGAGTCACTGGCGTACCAGACCGGTCGCGACTACATCGTCGAAATCGTGCCGCGTGCGGCCAACGACAAACGTGCGGTCGGCGCGGCCACCGGTGCCGCCACCGCGGCGGCGGGCCAGCAGGGCACATCGGTCTCGGCGTCCCGCGCCTACGGTGGCCGTCCGGTGACCTTCAACTTCCAGGACGTGCCGGTACGCACCGTACTGCAGCTGATCGCCGAGGAGTCCAATCTCAACATCGTCGCCTCCGACACCGTGCAGGGCAATGTCACCCTGCGCCTCATCAACGTGCCGTGGGACCAGGCGCTGGACATCGTGTTGCAGGCCAAGTCGCTCGACAAGCGCCGTAGCGGCAACGTGGTCTGGGTCGCGCCGCAGGCCGAAATCGCCAAGTTCGAGCAGGACAAGGAAGACGCGCGGATCGCGATCGAGAACCGCGCCGAGACCGTCACCGAGTACATCCCGATCAACTACGGCAACGCCGAGGACATCGCCAAGCTGCTGACCGACGAAAGCAAGAACAGCAGCGGGGCAGGCGGTGGCGGCGGCGCTAACGCGAGCAGCCGCGGTTTCCTGTCGCCGCGCGGCAGCATCAGCTTCGACCGCCGCACCAACACGATGCTGGTCATCGATATTCCACAGAAGGTGACCGAGATCAAGCGTCTCGTTACGCTGCTCGACAAGCCCGTGGACCAGGTGGTCATCGAGGCACGGATCGTGATCGCCAACGAGTCCTTCGCACGTGAGTTGGGCGCGAAGTTCGGCATCAGCGGCAGCAAGGACAATGTCTACTTCAGCGGTGACCTTGATTCCAACCTGGCCACCCGCAATTCGCAGGTCAATGCGGATCGGGCCAACAGTGCCGTTCCGCCGCCGAATCCGCGGGTAGGCTCGGCCATCACGCGCGGCTTGAACTTCAACCTGCCATCGCAGGCGCTAGGTACGCCGGGCTCGCTTGCGCTGTCCGTGCTCAATGCCGGCTATCTGCTCGACATCGAACTGTCGGCGCTGCAGACCGAGGGACGCGGCGAAGTGATCTCGAATCCGCGCGTGGTCACCAGCAACCAGAGAGAGGCCATCATCCGCCAGGGCCAGGAAGTCGGCTACGTGACGTTGACCGGCGGCGGCACCTCCGGCGCGGCCTTGCCGAGCGTGCAGTTCAAGGACGTGTTGCTGGAACTCAAGGTCACGCCGACCATCACCAACGACAATCGCGTTTTCCTGGCGATGAACGTCAAGAAGGATGAGATCGAGGGCTTCGTCAACACCTCGATCGGCGACGTGCCGCAGATCGCCAAGCGCGAGGTCAACACCGCCGTGCTGATCGAGGACGGCCAGACCGTGGTCATCGGCGGCGTGTACGAATTCAAGAGCACCAGCGATGTCTCCAAGGTGCCGTTCCTCGGCGATATCCCTTTCCTGGGCAACCTATTCAAGAAGCGGGGACGCACCAAGGAAAAGGCGGAGCTGCTGATCTTCGTGACGCCGAAGGTCCTGCGGGTCGCACAACGCAACTGAGCCGGGTCATCCAGGCCGAAACGACGACGGGGGCCATTGGCCCCCGTTTGTTTTTTTGCGGCCAGGCGCTACCGCTGACTGAATGCATGACTTCCGCGCCTGAACAAACCGGGCCGGCGCGGGTCAAACTGCGCCTGACGCGATCCGGCGTCGCCGCACGCTCGAGCCCAGATGGACAGCCCCAACCCGCCCGACGCCGCCCGATTGCATGACGCATTCCGTGCGCTGAGCGACGACCTGTCGACGGAGATCGTCGGCCAGTCGGCCTTGATCGAGCGCCTGCTGATCGCACTCCTCGCCGATGGCCACTTGTTGGTCGAGGGCGCCCCCGGGCTCGCCAAGACCACCGCCATCCGGGCCCTGGCCGCTCGGCTCGAGGCTGATTTCGCGCGCGTGCAGTTCACGCCCGACCTGCTGCCAGCCGACCTCACCGGCACCGAGGTGTGGCGTCCGCAGGACGGTCGTTTCGAGTTCCTGCCCGGTCCGATCTTCCACCCGGTATTGCTGGCCGACGAGATCAACCGCGCGCCGGCCAAAGTGCAGTCGGCGCTGCTCGAGGCGATGGGCGAACGTCAGGTGACGGTGGGCCGCCACACCTATCCGTTGCCGCAGCTGTTCCTGGTGATGGCGACGCAGAACCCGATCGAACAGGAGGGCACGTTCCCATTGCCCGAAGCGCAGCTCGATCGCTTCCTGATGTACGTGCGCATCGGCTATCCCGAAGCTGCGGCGGAAACCGAGATCCTGCGCCTGGTGCGGGAACGCGCCAGGCAGACGCTGCACTCGGTGACGAAAGCCGTGACGCGCATGCCGCTGGCCGACGTCTTCGCTGCACGCGAAGCTGTGCTCGACCTGCACGTCGCACCCGCGCTAGAGCGCTACCTGATCGAACTCGTGCTCGCCTCGCGCGATGCCAGGCGCTACGACGCCGATCTCGCGCGGCGCATCGCCTGGGGCGCGAGTCCGCGCGGTTCGATCGCGCTCGAACGTTGCGCGCGTGCACGCGCGTGGCTGGCCGGACGCGACTACGTCACGCCCGAGGACGTGCGCGCGATCGCACCCGACGTGCTGCGCCATCGCGTGCTGCCGAGCTACGAGGCCACGGCGGAGGGCTGGGATGGCGAGCGCCTGGTGCAGACGCTGCTCGACAAGGTGCCGCTGCCGTGAAACGGCGCAGGAGCATCCCGGCACGATGCCTGCGCATGGCCGATGACGAAAAGCTGTCGCGCCCAAGGGGCGCTGTTACGAGGCATCGCTGATGAGCGACGGACTTGCGCCGACGCTTGCCGAACTGGTCGCGTTGCGCGCCGTGGCGCAGGGCCGGCGGCCGCCGAAGCGTGGACGCCATGGCATCAGCGGCCATGCCCTGTCGCCGATGCGCGGTCGCGGCATGGAATACGCCGAGTCGCGCGAATACGCGATCGGCGACGATGCGCGCCACATCGACTGGCGCCTGACCGCGCGCAGCGGCAGGGCCCACACCAAGCTGTTTCAGGCCGAGCGCGAACGGCTCACGTTGATCGTCGCCGATACCGCGCCGGCACTGTATTTCGGCACCCGCGTGCGCTTCAAGTCGGTGCAGGCCGCGCGCGCCGGTGCGATCGCGGCCTGGGCGTCGGTGCGCGATGGCGATCGCATCGCCGCGCTGCGCGGAAC
>JACMKK010000434.1 GCA_014380115.1 Luteimonas sp.
GGGCAGATCGCCAACGATGCGCTGGCGGCACGGATCGCCGCGACCTACGCGATGGACGAGATCACCGTGGACAAAATCAGGCCGGCCGTTGCTGCCGCGGCGTCAAGGGAACGCGACGGCAAGAGGTTGCTGCTGCCGAACGGTTGACGTCCAGCCGCGTCGCGGCTCAGCCGCCGCGATACAAGGTCGGGAACAACTGTTTCAGGTGTACGACCTTGGGCGCGTCGTTGATCACGATGTAGCGATCGTTGGGATTACGGCGCGCGTAGTCCTGATGGTAGGCCTCGGCCGGATAGAACCGCTTGGCACCATCGACCTTGGTCACGATCGGCTTCGGGAACGCATGCGCGGCATCGAGTTGCGCGATATAGGCCTTGGCGATCTTCGCCTGCGCCTCGTCGCCAGCGAAGATGACCGAACGGTACTGCGGACCGGTATCCGGTCCCTGGCGATTGAGCTGCGTCGGGTCGTGCGCGACGGAGAAGAACACCTTCAGCAGCTGGCCGTAGCTGATCTTCGCCGGGTCGTACACGATCCTCACCGATTCGGCATGCCCGCTGCGGCCGCCACCGACGTCCTCGTAGCGTGCCGTCGCGGAGGTGCCGCCGGCATAGCCGGAGACCACCTTGTCGACGCCCTTGACGTGCTCGAACACGGCCTCGACGCCCCAGAAGCAGCCGCCCGCGAACACCGCGGTCTGCTGGCCCTTGCCGGCAGCGAGGGGCGTATCGACTTTCGGATCGGGCAGCGCGACCGGCTTGCTGCTGGCCAGGCACGATTGCATCGCGAACAGGCCGGCGGCGAGTGCGACTGCCAGCAGTGCCTTGTTGGAAGTTGAAACGGTCATCTCGGGATACTCCAGGAAGACGCAGGGAAAGGATCAGCCCGCCTTGGCGAACTGCAACGCGACCGAGTTCATGCAGTAGCGCAGGCCGGTCGGCGCCGGACCGTCGTCGAAGACGTGGCCCAGGTGCGCGTCGCAGCGTGCGCAGCGGACGTCGGTGCGGGTCATGCCGAGGCTGCGATCGCTGCGCTCGGCCACGTTGTTGCGCGCGATCGACCGGTAGAAACTGGGCCAGCCCGTGCCGGACTCGAACTTGGTCTTCGAATCGAACAGCGCCGTCTCGCAGCAGATGCAGCGGTACACGCCCCTGTCGTGGTTGTCGTTGTACTCGCCGCTGTAGGGACGCTCGGTGCCCTCGTGGCGCGTGACGGTGTACGACGCCGGCGACAGTTGCTTGCGCCATTCGTCATCGGTCTTGACGATCGTCGCGACGGTGACCGTGCGCAGGCGCTTGCCGTCGTTGGAGAACTCGACCAGCTTCACCTGCTTCGGCATCGCCGGCGCAGGCGCCGCCGTGCTGTCGCGCGTGCAGCCGAGCGCAAGGCCGGCGGCGGCGAGCGTGGAGGTGACCAGGAACCCGCGGCGGGAGAAACCGGTTGCGGATGGAGTCGGCGTCGTGGTCTTCATGCTGGAGGCTTGGTTCCTGTCATCGGGGCGGTGCGTGGAAACCGGGCGGGAGTGACCAATGTTGCGGACAATTAGAGCGAGGCAAGGGGCGATTCGTTGTGCAGAGGTGTGCGTGCCGCGGCTCAAGGCGGGTGACGAGTCATTGTCCGTTCATGGCCAAGATATTGGGCTGCCGGCGCCGCGAAACAAGCCAGGCCCTGCTGCAAAAAGCGAGGTTGCACGCTGGAGGACGGCATCCTGATCGTTGGTCCGCGATCATGATCTCGCCCAATGCTGCGATCATGGCGACATGACCACGATGCCCGCCTTCGATTCCCTGCCGCTCTCGCCCGCGCTGCTGCAAGGCGTCGAGGCGCTCGGCTACACGCGGATGACGCCGGTCCAGATGCAGGGATTGCCCGCCATTCTCGATGGCCGCGACCTGATCGCGCAGGCGCCGACCGGCAGCGGCAAGACCGCCGCGTTCGGGCTGGGCTTGCTGCACCGGCTCGATCCGGCCATCGGACGCACGCAGGCGCTAGTGCTGTGCCCGACGCGCGAACTCGCCGACCAGGTCGGCAAGCAGCTGCGCAAGCTGGCCTTCGCCATCCCCAATCTCAAGATTTCGGTGTTGTGCGGCGGCATCCCGCTCGGTCCGCAGCTGGCCTCGCTGGCGCACGATCCGCATGTGGTGGTCGGCACGCCCGGACGCATCCAGGAACTGATGCGCAAGAAGGCGCTGCACCTGGGCGGCGTGCGCACGCTGGTGTTGGATGAGGCCGATCGCATGCTCGACATGGGGTTCGAGGAACCGATCCGCGAGATCGTCGGCAAGACGCCGAAGGACCGCCAGGGACTATTGTTTTCCGCGACGTTCCCCGATGCGATCCGCGCGATGGCCAACACGATGCTGCGCGACGCGGTGGAGGTCAGTATCGACGGCGGCGTGGAACCGGCGTCGATCGAGCAGCGCTTCTTCGAGGTCGAACCCGCGAAGAGAACTCCGTTGCTGGCGGCGCTGTTGCTGCAGTACAAGCCCGAATCGTGCCTGGTCTTCTGCAACATGCGCCGCGATACCGAAGAAGTGGTCGGCTCGCTCGCGCACTACGGTTTCTCCGCGCTGGCGCTGCACGGCGACATGGAGCAGCGCGATCGCGACGAGGTGCTGGTGCGCTTCGCCAACCGCAGCTGCAGCGTGCTCGTCGCCAGCGACGTCGCCGCGCGTGGGCTCGATGTCGAGGACATCGGCGCAGTGGTGAACTACGAACTGCCCACCGATCCGGACATCTACCTGCACCGCATCGGCCGCACCGGCCGTGCCGGACGCGATGGCCTGGCATTGAGCCTGTGCACGCCGCGCGATGTGGCGCGTGCGCGCGACATCGAGGAGCGGCAGGGCAGGCCGCTGCGCTGGGAACGCGTGCTGCCGCTGTCGGGCAAGGCACAGGGCGTGCAGCCTGCCGCGATGGTCACCTTGCGCATCGATGCCGGGCGCACCGACAAGCTGCGTCCCGGCGACATTGTCGGCGCACTGACCGGCGATGCGGGCCTGCCGGTGGAGGCGCTCGGAAAGATCGACGTGTTCGCGACGCGCGCCTACGTCGCCATCGCTCGTCGCCAAGCAGAGCATGCGCTAGCGCGTTTGCGCGAAGGGAAGATCAAGGGGCGCAAGTTCCGGGTCAACCGCATCTAGCCCCGCTGCGAGACTGTCAGGAGCATCCGGATCGGCTCCCTCCCCTGCGAATGCAGGGGAGGGTTGGGGAGGGGTTCCCGGTATCAAGCAGCGCTTTCCGCAGAATGCAGATCGTGCTCTTTCGACTGGTGTACCGGATCCGACGCAACCCCCTCCCAACCTCTCCCTGCATTCGCAGGGGGGGAGCTGACCGTCGCAGGTATCAGATCGCGGCCAACCGCTGCAAACGCAATCCGCAGTCCCGCACCGCATCCCCTAACGCCGCCGGACCACGCACCACGAAATCAAACGGCAACCGCGACAGCTCGCGCGCGAACCAGTCGAGATCGTCGGCTTGCGCGAACAGCAGTACGCCGTCGTCGGCCGGTTCGAGAATGCCGATGGCCGAAAACACCTCGCGCCGCGCCGTCGCCAGGTCGGTCTGCAGCAGTACCTCGATCGCATGGGTGCGTGGCAGTGTCGCGACCGAGAATGCGAGGTGTCCGAGCGCATCGAAATCCTGCGGACGCTCGAAACCCGCCTCCAGCGCATGCACTTCTTCGATGCGATCGAGCCGGAACGAACGCAGGCCCTTGCGCAGGTGGCA
>JACMKK010000435.1 GCA_014380115.1 Luteimonas sp.
AGTTGCGACGGCCGGATGTCGCCTAGCGCGCGTGCGATCTGCTCGACACGACCGGGCGTGTCGCGTTCCCACTGGTCGAGCATCCGCCTGACCTGCTTGCGCTGCAGGTTTTCCTGCGAGCCGCACAGGTTGCAGTGAATGATCGGGAATTGCTTCATCGCCGCGTACTGGGTGATGTCGTCCTCGCGCACGTAGGCCAGCGGCCGGATCACCACGTGCCGGCCGTCGTCGCTGAGCAGCTTCGGCGGCATGCCGCTGATCTTGGAATGGAAGAACAGGTTGAGAAAGAAAGTCGCGACCAGGTCGTCGCGATGGTGGCCGAGCGCGATTTTCGTGAAGCCTTCGGCTTCCGCGTACGCATATAGCGCGCCGCGGCGCAGGCGCGAGCACAGCGAGCACAGCGTCTTGCCTTCCGGCACCACGCGCGTGACCACCGAGTAGGTGTCCTGCTCGAGGATGCGGTAGTCGACGCCGATCGATTCCAGGTAAGCCGGCAGTACATGTTCGGGAAAGCCCGGCTGCTTCTGGTCGAGGTTCACCGCGGTGATCGAAAACTGCACCGGTGCTTTCTTGCGTAGCTGCAGCAGGATGTCGAGCAGCGTGTAGCTGTCCTTGCCGCCGGACAGGCAGACCATCACTTTGTCGCCTTCGCCGATCATGCCGAAATCGGCGATCGCGCGGCCGACCTGGTGGCGCAGGCGTTTGCCGAGCTTGTCCTGCTCGCGTGCACGGCGGCGCCGGGGCGACACGGGCTCGGCGAGCGGCAGCGGTTCGACGGGGGACAGGGCGATGTTCATCGGTCGCATAGTCTACCGATGGCGCGCACCGGTCACCGCTCGTCGCCGGAGGTCGTCGCGGGATGACGCTGCGCGCGCCGGCGCGATAAGCTCATGCGGCGATGCAGCCTTTCGACGCCTCAGAACTCGCCCGCGTGACCCAGCGCCTGGTGGAGTTGCGTGTGGAGCATCGCGACCTTGACGCCGCCATCGCCAGGCTGCAGGCCGACATCGAGGCCGACGAACTCACCGTCAAGCGCCTGAAGAAACGCAAGCTGCAATTGAAGGACAGCATCTCGCGGCTGGAGAGCGCGTTGATCCCGACGAGCCGGCCTGACTCGCAACCGCTCCACATTCCTTTGCCTCGGCGGGACGCCTCGCAGATGCGAATGTCTGGGAAAACCGCGACCGCGGCCAGCTGCGGACACATGTGGCCCGCTTGCGACGCGTTGTACGTTGAATGGCCCATGGCGATCGCCCTTACCGGGGCGGAACGAATCGGCCGGTGGTCGGGCAAAGTGAACCAAGCCCCCACCTAGGCGAGTAACGTCGGCGGACACCAGAGCTCGCCGATACAGGGGAAAACTCGATGGGCAAGGTGTTATTGGGGTGCCGCACGCGCGCGGCATGGGCGGTCTGGTTGTTGGTGTGCGTGCTGGCGTGGCCGGCGCTGGCTTCGGCGCAAGAGGCTCCCGGCGGCGCGCAGCGAGGAGAGCGACCAGATGTCGCGTCAGCAGCGGGCGGAGCTCGCATTTGCGCTCTGCGCGTGGATGGCAGCGCCGTCGATTGCTGGCGCACTCAGGGATTTCACGTCGAGCCCGGCAGCGCCGCCCTGGACGTCTTCGGCAGCATCGGCGCCGGCGAATTGCACAGCTGCCAGCTGGGCGCCGACGGCGTCGCGACTTGCTGGGGCTACAACGATGCTGGACGTGCCACGCCGCCTGCCGGCCTGCTGGCGGCGTTGAGCGTGGGCAGCGACCACAACTGCGGCCTGCGCGACGATGGCCAGGCGATTTGCTGGGGTGACAACCGTTATGGGCAGGCCACCGCGCCCGCAGGTGTGTTCCGCCAGATCGACTCGGGAGACAGCTATTCCTGCGCCATGCGCGACAACGGCGAGCCGGCTTGCTGGGGCTGGAACGTCAACGGCCAGGCCACGCCGCCGCCGGTACCGGTAGGCCGTGCATACCTCAGCATCGATGCCGGCTTCGTGCACAGCTGCGCGATTCTCGACGACAGCACCGGCTTTTGCTGGGGCTACAACGGCGATGGCGAGACCGACGTCCCCGCCGGCACGTGGCTGGCGATCCGTGCAGGCGGGCAACATAGCTGCGGCCTGCGCAGCGACGGCAGCATCACCTGCTGGGGCCGCAATGCCGAGGGCCAGGCCGGCAACGTGCCGGCGGGCGTGTTCGAAGCGTTATCGGCAGGTCGCTACCACAGTTGCGCGATCCGCCAGGACGGCACACTGGCCTGCTGGGGCTTGAACAGCAGCGGCCAGGCCACGCCGCCCGGCGGCACTTATGTCAGCCTCGCCAGCGGCGCATTGCACAACTGCGCGATCCGCAGCGACGGCGTGCGCAAATGCTGGGGATACGGCAGCGCCGGGCAGGCGCCCGACGTCGAACTGCGTCCCGCGGTGCTACCGGTCGCGCGCGAAGGTCGCGCCTTCAGCGTGCAGGTGCTGTTGCGCGATGCACGCGATTTCTACCTGCCGCCGATGCCCGGTTTCGCAGTGGTCGAAGGCGCCTTGCCGCCGGGCCTGGCCTTCGCTGCCGACGGCTTGTTGTCCGGCACGCCGACGACACCCGGGAGCTATGCGTTCACGCTCGAAGGCGAGGACCGCAACGGCTTCGCCGCCACGCGCAGCTATGCGCTCGAAGTCCTGATCCCGGATCCCACGCCGCCGGTCGTCACGCCGGTCGTGACGGGCACGCTCGGCGACGGCGACTGGTACACCAGCGACGTGCAAGTGGCATGGACGGTGGACGATCCGGATTCGGCCATCGAGTCGACGACCGGCTGCGAGGCCGTGGTCCTGTCGACCGACTCGGCTGCTGCCGGGTTCACCTGCACCGCGACCAGCGCCGGTGGCAGCAGCAGTGAAACGGTCACGATCAAGCGCGATGCCACCGCGCCCGAAACCTTGTTGTCCACTGCGCCTGCCGATCCCAATGGCAGTCCGGATGCGAGCTTCGTGCTGGAGGCGCAGGCCGAGGTGTCGGGCTTGGCCGCTTACGAGTGCAGCCTGGACGGCGCGGAATTCAGCGCCTGCAATGCCATGCAGAGCTACCAGGCTTTAAGCGATGGGCTCCACACCTTCGCTGCCCGCGCGATCGACGGCGCCGGCAACGTCGACGCAACGCCGATCACGCATGCCTGGACCATCGACGTCGATCACGACGCGCCGCTGATCGAGCCGATCGTCACCGGCCTGCTCGGCGACAACGGCTGGTATGTCGGCGACGTGCAGGTCAGCTGGTCGGTGAGCGATCCGGATTCGCCGATCTCCGAAACCACGGGCTGCAATGCGATCACGCTGGCTACCGACACGGCCGGCGCCGGCTTCACCTGCAGCGCCACGAGCCTTGGCGGCACGGCGTCGCAGACGGTGACGATCAAGCGCGACGTGACTGCGCCGGTGGTGACGGCGACGGCGAGCGCGCCGGCCAATGCCGCCGGCTGGTATCGCAACGATGTCACCGTGCAGCACAGCTGCAGCGATGCCTTGTCCGGCGTGGTCGCCTGTCCGGCGGATCAAGTGTTGTCGGCAGAAGGCGTAGCGGTTGCGTCGAGTGCGGTCAGCGTCGTCGACCAGGCAGGCAACCACAGCGCGCCGTCGAACGTGGTCACGGTCAAGCTCGACAAGACCGCGCCGACGCTGGCTGCGAACGTGTCGCCGAACCCCTTGCTGCTCAACGCCAACGCCTTCGTCACCACCCTCGCCGGCGACGCGTTGTCGGGGCCCGGCCCGGCGCTATGCGCTGCATTGGCGACCGGCACGGTCGGCAGCAAGACCGTGACCTGCAGCGTGGAGGATCTGGCCGGCAATTCAGCGACCGCCAGCGCGGACTATCGCGTGGTCTATGGCTTCGCCGGGTTCGTCGCGCCGCTGCAAGTCGGTGCGTCCTGGAACGCGGCACAGACGCGGCGTTCGATCCCGTTCGGCTGGCGCGTATTCGACGCCAACAACGCCGCAGTCACCACGTTGACGGCCGTCACCATCACCCGCACCACGGTGGCGTGCCCCGGTAGCCCGCAACCGGTCCCGCTGGCGAGCTATGGCGGCAACAGCACGGCGCTGCGCCACCTGGGTGCCGGCAACTATCGCCGCGACTGGCTCGTCTCGGCGAATTTCGGTGGCACCTGCGCGCGCATGCGCATCGACCTCGGCGACGGCATCGCGCACGACGCCATGTTCAAGTTCGACTAGCTGGACGCAAGCGGGACCATGGACGGTCCCGTCGATCGATGAGGATGCGTGCCGACGCTGCGATCAGTCCTCGGCGAGCGCTGTCTGCGCCGGTTTTACGGCTTCCGGGCTCACCTTCTCGATCGTATGCCGCAGCTCGCGGCCGAGGATGACCTTGGCGTCCTTGGCCCACGCATCCAGGCGCTGGTCGAACACCAGCTTGCTGTTCTGGTCGAGCCAGACCAGTTCGAGTTCGCGCAGCTTCTGGATGAAGCCGCGGAACAGCGTCTTGTCGAAGAATTCCGGCGCCGCCGGCGCGTACAGCAGCGACAGGCGCTGCGCGGCGAGATGGCAGAGGCTTTCCAGTTCGCCGGCGCCGAGCGTGCCCGGTCCGTTCTTGGCCAGCACCGAAATCGCGATGTAGTAACGCTCGAACGCCTGCTGCAACGGATGTCCCAGCGCGCGCAGGCGAAACACTTCATCGCTCTGCCCGGCGTTGCGCGCGAGGATGCCGCCATCGTCTTCGCTGACCTGCTGCAGCAGACCTTCGCGGATGAAGACGTCGATGGTGCGATCGATCCGCTCGGAGAACTCGGCTTCGTCCCACGGCAGGAACAGCTCGCCTTGCAGGAACGGATACATCGCGCGGCCGATGCGCAGCAGTCCGGCGCGGCCCATGCGGCGGTTGTGCAGGAAGCAGCAGGCGATCCACGCCGATGCGGTGAACAGGTGCACGACGTTGTTGCGGAAGTAGCTGAGCAGCACCGCGGTATCGCCGTCGACGCTGAGGACGTCGCCGAGCGGATGGGCGATGCGCGTGAGCACATTGATCTCCTCGCCGTGGGCGACGATCTGCTGCGGCGGATGCGGTGTGACGGTGACGCGGTCGGAGTACGGCACCTCGGTCAGCAGCTTCTTCGACAGCACGATCTGCGCGAGCAAGTCGGCCTCGCCCATGGTGTGCTTGGGCGTGGACAGCAGCGCCAGCGCCAGCAGGTTGATCGGATTGACGTCGGCGGCGCGGTTGATGTTGACCTGGATCTTCTGCGCGATGGCGTCGA
>JACMKK010000436.1 GCA_014380115.1 Luteimonas sp.
CGACGTCGACGACGGCGCCGATGATCTGTACGACTTTGCCCTGGTTCATGGTCTTTTCCTCAATTCGAAATCTGGATTGCTTGAATGGCTGTGTTCAGAACACTTTGGTGCCGTCGATCCACAGCCCAGTCATGGTGCTTTTCACCGACACGATGGCCGGCTTGCCCTTGCGCATCTCGATCCTCAGCACCTGCGCTTGCGTGCCGCGCGCCTCGTGACCGTCGCTTTTCAGGAACTGCTCCGCGCTGACCGACGCTGTCGCGCTGGCTGCATCCGGCGCCAGCGTTACGTCGGTGATCTCCGAGAGGTAGCGACTATCGGGCATTTGCTTCAGTGACTCGCGCTCCGCCTTCATGAACTCGGCCTTGCCACGGGTGGTGGTCTTGGTTTTTCCGTCGGGGCTCGGCTCCGACGTCGTGATCACCACATCGTCAGCCAGATAAGTGAAGGCCGACTCGAAATCATTGCGCCGGGTCGCCGCCTCGGAGCCCTCGACCACTTCGCGCACATTGACGAGTGTGAGGGCGCCGGTCTGCGCAACGGTTAGTGCGGAAGTGCTTTTTTCTGCAGCGGCGTCGAAGGCGCCGAACAGGGCTACCGCCATGAAAACCGAGCAACAACGCAGGGAGCGGCGCATGTTCATACCGCGGCCGCGCCGCCGACGATTTCGGAAATCTCTTGCGTGATCGCAGCCTGACGCGCTTTGTTGTAGATGAGCTGCAGCGTGCCGATCATTTTCGTCGCATTGTCCGACGCCGACTTCATCGCGACCATGCGTGCCGCATGCTCGGAAGCCAGATTCTCGAGCGCGCCCTGGTAGACCAGCGATTCGATGTAGCGCGTCAGCACGCTGTCGAGCACGGTCGCCGGATCGGGTTCGTACAGGTAATCCCAATCGTGCGCGGTTTCGAGCGTGTCCGACGGCGGCAGCGGCAACAGACGATCGGTCGTCGCCTTCTGCACCATCGTGTTGACGAAATCGTTGTAGCAAAGGAACACGCGGTCGATGCGGCCTTCGGTGAACCCGTCGAGCATCACCTTGATGATGCCGATCAGGCTCGCGACCTGCGGGCTTTCACCGAGGTGCGTGACCGAACCGACGAGGTTGACTTTCAAACGACGGAAGAACGTCGCTGCCTTCTGGCCGATCGCGACGATGTCGACCTCGACACCGTTCTTCTGGTGCTCGCGGATTTCGACGAGCAGCTTGCGGAACAGGTTCGAGTTCAGACCACCGCAGAGGCCGCGATCGGTCGAGATGACGACGTAGCCGACACGCTTGACCGTCGCGCGATCCTTCATGAACGGATGCTTGTAGTCACCGTTCGCCTTCGCGATATGGCCGATCATCTGGCGCATCAGGCGCGCATACGGACGCGACGCACGCATCTTGTCCTGCGCGCGTCGGATCTTGCTCGCCGAGACCATTTCGAGTGCGCGCGTCACCTTGCGGGTGTTCTGCACCGACTTGATCTTGGTTCGAATTTCCTTGGTACCGGCCATGTTTGATCCCGTTTACCAGCTACCGGTCTTCTTGAACTCGTCGAGCGCGGCCTTGAAGACGGCTTCGATTTTGTCGTCCCAGTTGCCGGTCTTGACGATGTCCTGCATCAGCGCAGCGTGGTTGCTGTGCATGAATGCGTGCAGACCCGATTCGTAGGACAGGATTTTCGCGAGCGGCACGTCGTCGAGGTAACCCTTTTCGGCCGCGTAGACCGAGATCGCGAGTTCCGCGATCGACATCGGCGCGTACTGCTTCTGCTTCATCAACTCGGTGACGCGCTGGCCGCGCTCGAGCTGCGCACGCGTCGCCGCGTCGAGGTCGGACGCGAACTGCGCGAACGCCGCGAGTTCACGGTACTGCGCGAGCGCGAGCTTCACACCGCCGGACAGCTTCTTGATGATCTTGGTCTGCGCAGCGCCACCGACGCGCGACACCGAGATACCGGCGTTCACGGCCGGGCGGATACCGGCGTTGAACAGATCGGTTTCGAGGAAGATCTGGCCGTCGGTGATCGAGATCACGTTGGTCGGCACGAAGGCGGACACGTCGCCGGCCTGGGTCTCGATGATCGGCAGCGCGGTCAGCGAACCGGTCTTGCCCTTGACGGCGCCATTGGTGAATTTCTCGACGTAGGCCTCGTTGACGCGCGCGCCGCGCTCGAGCAGGCGGCTATGCAGGTAGAACACGTCGCCCGGATACGCTTCGCGGCCCGGCGGGCGGCGCAGCAGCAGAGAGATCTGGCGATAGGCCACGGCCTGCTTGGACAGATCGTCGTAGATGATCAGTGCATCTTCGCCGCGATCGCGGAAGTATTCGCCCATCGTGCAACCGGCGTACGGCGCGATGTACTGCATCGCGGCCGACTCTGAGGCGGTCGCGGCGACTACGATCGTGTGCGCCATTGCGCCGTTTTCTTCCAGCTTGCGCACGACGTTGGCGACCGAACTGGCCTTCTGGCCGATCGCGACGTAGATGCACTTAATGCCGGTGTTCTTCTGGTTGATGATCGCGTCGATCGCGACCGCGGTCTTGCCGGTCTGGCGGTCGCCGATGATCAACTCACGCTGGCCGCGGCCGATCGGGATCATCGCGTCGATGGTCTTGTAGCCGGTCTGCACCGGCTGCGATACCGACTTGCGCCAGATCACGCCCGGGGCGATCGTCTCGACCGGCGCAGTCTGCGCGGTGTTGATCGGGCCCTTGCCGTCGATCGGCTCGCCGAGCGCGTTGACCACGCGGCCGCACAGTTCCGGACCGGTCGGCACTTCGAGGATGCGGGCGGTGGTCTTGGCGGTGTCGCCTTCGCGCAGGTGCTCGAAGTCGCCGAGCACCACGGCGCCGACCGAGTCGCGCTCGAGGTTCAGCGCCAGTGCGTAGGTTTCGTTGGGCAGCTCGATCATCTCGCCCTGCATCACGTCGGCCAGGCCGTGGATGCGCACGATGCCGTCGGACACGGAAGTGACCGTGCCTTCGTTGCGCGCTTCGGCAGCGAGCTTGACCTTCTCGATGCGGGCCTTGATCAGTTCGCTGATTTCGGACGGGTTGAGCGTGGTGGTTGCCATCGGTGGTTCCCTTGTGCCGGCGTTGCCGCCGACTGACTAGATGAATTTCGGAGTACTTAATTGGCCAATGCGGTCTGCAGGCGCGACAACTTGCCGCGCAGCGAACCGTCGATGACCACGTCGCCGGCATCGATCACCGCGCCGCCGATCAGCGAAGCATCGACCGCCGTTTCCAACTCGACTTCGCGGCCGAAGCGCTTCTTCAGCGCCGCCTTGATGGTGTCGAGCTCGCCGGCCGGCAGTTCGGTCGCCGAAGTCACCTTCGCCTTGACGACGCGATCGGCCTCCGCGCGCAACTCCTCGAACAAGCCGGCGATCTCCGGCAGCAGCGGCAACCGGCGGTTGTCGGCAAGCAGCGCGAGGAAATCGCCGAAGTGTCCGCCAGCGTCGTCGGTCGACAGCAACGTCACCGCATCGGCATGCGTCAGCTTCGGATTGCCGAGCAACGCGGCGACCTGCGGATCGGCCGCAATGCGTGCGGCCAGGCCGAGCGCCTGCGACCACGACGCGGCATGGCCACCTTCCTGCGCGAGCGAAAACGCGGCGCGGGCGTAGGGACGTGCGAGGGTGAGGGCCTGGCTCATGACATCAGATCTCTGCGGCGAGTTCGTCGAGCAGTGCCTTGTGGGCACCGGCGTCGATTTCCCGGCGCAGCAGCTTCTCGGCACCGGTCACCGCCAGCGCGGACACGTGCTTGCGCAGGTCTTCCCTGGCGCGGGTGGTGGCGGCCGCGATCTCGGATTCGGCCAGCGCCTTCTGGCGGCTGCCCTCGGTGATCGCGTCGTTCTTGGCCGCGTCGATGATCTGGTTGGCGCGCTGGTGCGCCTGGTCGATGATCTCGTTGGCCTTGGTGCGGGCAAGCTTCAACTCTTCGTTGACCTTTTCCTGCGCCTGGGCGAGCGCCTTCTGGCTGTTGTCGGCCGCGGCGAGGCCTTCAGCGATCTTCTGCTGGCGTTCCTCGATGGCCGCGATGATGTGCGGCCAGCCGAACTTCATCACCAGCCACGCGACCGCGAAGAACGCGAGGCCCTGAACGATGAATGTAGCGTTGGGTAGCATTGACGTAACTCCTGCTGCCGACGGCCCGATGCCGTCGGCGGTGGCCTATCCGTATGTCGCGATCAACAGGCCAGGATCAGCCAGCGAGCTGCGACAGGAACGGATTGGCGAACAGCAGCAGCAGCGCGATGGCGACGCCGATGATCGGCACCGCGTCGAGCAGGCCGGCGACGATGAACATCTTGGTCTGCAGCATCGGGGTCAGCTCCGGCTGGCGTGCCGAGCCCTCGAGGAACTTGCCGCCGAGGATGGCGAAGCCGATCGCGGTGCCGAGCGCGCCGAGACCGATCAGGAGGCCGGCCGCGATGACGGTGAACTTCATCACTTCGGCGATAAGGGCTGCGTTTTCCATGGTGTACTCCGTGGTACTAGGTGTAGTGAAAGCAAGGGTGAGGGTTTGAACTGAAAGCTGGAATCAGTGGTTCTCGGCGGACATGCTCAGGTAGACGACCGTCAGCATCATGAAGATGAAGGCCTGCAGCGTGATCACCAGGATGTGGAATGCGGTCCACGCGAATCCTGCAACCAACTGCATTGACCCCATCACGTAGGTCATGCCGCTCGCCCACGACGCATTCAGCGTCATCAGCGCGATCAGGATGAAGATCAATTCGCCCGCGTACATGTTGCCGAACAGTCGCAGGCTCAAGGAAAGCGGGCGCACCAGCTCCTCGATCACGCGCAGCAGGATGTTGGCCGGCGCCAGCGCGATCTTCATGACCGTGCCTTCGGCGTGGAACGGCGCGGTGAAAGCTTCCTTGACGAACAGGCCGACACCCTTGTGCTTGATGCCGAACACCTGGATCAGCAGGAACACCATGATCGACATGCCGAGTGTGGTGTTGAGGTCCGCGGTGGGGACGACGCGCAGGTAGGCATGGTGCGGATCGTGGCCGGCGAGCTCGTTGGCCTTCGCCCAGACCGCCGGCAGCCAGTCGACCGGGATCATGTCCATGAAGTTCATCAGGAACACCATGCAGAAGATGGTGATCGCCAGCGGCGCGATGAGCTTGCTGCGGCCGTGGAAGGTCTCGCGCACGAGGCCGTCGACGAAACCGACGACCATCTCGACCGCGGCCTGGAACTTGCCCGGTACGCCGGTGGTGGCGCGGCGCGCGGTGAGCAGGAAGAAGGCCAGGAACAGCAGCGCCATCAGCCCGGTGAAGAACAGACTGTCGAGATTCAGCGTCCAGAACGTGCTGTCGCCAAACTGCCATTGCAGATGGGTCAGGTGGTGCTGGATGTATTGGGTGGCCCCGCCGCTCGCCTCGGTCGCCTGTCTCGTACTTTCAGCGCTCACGCTTCAACCCTTACGTTTCCGGCGCAATACCGGGAAGTTCAACGCCAACAGATAGGCCAGCAATCCCGCCACGAGCCCCGTGATCATGGGCAGCGGCGGCAAGCGCCAGATGCCCAATGCCAGCGCGAGAACCGCAATCGCGACCAGCCATTTCGCCATCGTGCCCAGCAGCAACCTGCCGAACGCGACGCCGGCCGGAGAGATCCCGGCCAGTGAAAATTTCGCGGCCATGGCATTTCCGAGCACCATGGCCACCCCCCCGGTTGCCGCCGCCAGCGCGTGGCGCGGTCCCTGCACGAGGAACAGCGCCGCGACCACCCCCACGACAGCGATCTGCACCGCTATCGCGTGCGTCGCTGCGCGGCGGCCCGCGGCGATGGGATCGTGCACGCGAGCACCTGTTCAGAATACGGATCGGGCGCGGAGCTGTTGCTCGAAACCGGCCCTGCGAAGCCGCGGAAGTATAGCAGTCGGCCATTTTCAGCGGCAACCCGAAGCTGGAAATACTCGCGAAGACGGATACAAAACGCCCAAAAATGCGGCGGGGCCTATCGCATCCTTGCCGATCCGGCGATTGACGGAACCTTTGCGGCCCCTCCCGGTCAATCTACCCGAGGCCTGCCTCCCAATTCCTCGTCGAACTCGCGGCAGGCCCCCTGAAGCCCCGGTCCCACCGGGGCTTCGCCTTTTGTGGCGAATCGTGATCGAGAACGTCCCGGCGCGTAAGCGCGGTCGCGTTCCTGCAGATTCGCCCCGGAACATCTAGAGCAAATCCTCCCCGCCCTCCTTTTTCAAAGGAGGGAGAAGCCGGGTTCGATGCGCTGCCACAGCACACGAACGCATGCTGCTTCCCCCTTTTAAAAAGGGGGACCAAGGGGGATTTGCTCTTACGTTGAGGCAAAGGCAGAAGCGTTAGTCCGCCTCCCAACGAATATCCGCCTCCGCACTCAACGCGAGCGCCGCCTTCACCGCATCGAGCAGGGTTGACGACGCCCCGGCGTCGACCAGCATCAGGAACGTGTCGTTGTTGACGTAGTAATCGCGGTCCTTGCTCGACGTTTCCTCGAGCTGCGCGATGAGCAGGTCGAGGTCTTCCTGGCTGATGGTGCCGAGCAACTGGTCGTTCGAGAGATCGTAGAGCTTGGGCATGCGTGGCTCCTGCCGCCGGCTGGCGAATGCGTGCAGCGCGATTATTTCTTCTTCGGGATGTAAAGATCCGTGATCGTGCCTTCGAATACCTCGGCGGCCATGCCGACCGATTCGCTCAGGGTCGGGTGCGGGTGGATGGTATGGCCGATGTCCGCAGCCTCGCAGCCCATCTCGATCGCGAGCGTGAGTTCGGTGATCAGGTCGCCGGCATGCACGCCGACGATGCCGGCGCCGACGATGCGGTGCGTGGCCTCGTCGAAGATCAGCTTGGTGAAGCCTTCGCTGCGGCCGATTCCGACCGCGCGCGCGCTCGCTGCCCATGGGAACTTGCCGACGCCGACCTTGAGTCCCTTCGCCTTCGCCTCGTTCTCGGTGACGCCGACCCAGGCGATTTCCGGATCGGTGTAGGCCACTGACGGAATCGCGCGCGCGACCCATTCCCTCTTCTCGCCGGCGGCGACTTCAGCGGCTAGCTTGCCCTCGTGCGTCGCCTTGTGCGCCAGCATCGGCTGGCCGATGAGGTCGCCGATGGCGAAGATGTGCGGCACGTTGCTGCGCATCTGCCGGTCGACGTCGATGAACCCACGCTCGGAGACCCTGATACCGGCCTTGTCGGCATCGAGCTTGCCACCGTTGGGCACGCGGCCGACGGCGACCAGCACGCGGTCGTAGCGCGTGGTCTCGGGAATGCTCGCGCCTTCGAACGTGCAATCGATGCCGGCCTTCTGCGCCTTGGCCTCGACGACCTTGGTCTTCAGGTGCACGGCGACGCCCTGCTTCTTGAGCCGGTCGGCCAGCGGCTTGACCAGGTCCAGGTCGGCGCCGGGCATCAGCTGTTCCATGAACTCGACCACGGTGACTTCGCTGCCGAGCGCGCGGAACACCGTCGCCATCTCCAGGCCGATGATCCCGCCGCCGACCACGAGCAGCTTCTTCGGGATCTCGGCCAGTTCCAGCGCGTCGGTCGAATCCATGATGCGCGGGTCGTCCCACGGGAAGCCGGGCAGCTTCAGCGCCTGCGACCCGGCGGCGATGATGCAGTGCTCGAAGCGCAGCAATTGTGGCTTGCCGCCGTCGACAGCGATCTCCAGCTCGTTCGCCGAAACGAACTTGCCGGTGCCGGTCACCACGCGCACCTTGCGCTGCTTGGCCATGCCGGCCAGGCCTTTGGTGAACTGGCCAACGACCTTGTTCTTGTAGTCGCGCAGCTTGTCGAGCGTGATCTTCGGCTTGCCGAAGTCGACGCCGTAGTCGCTCGCGTGCTGCGCTTCGTCGATCACGGCCGCGGCATGCAGCAGCGCCTTCGACGGGATGCAGCCAACATTGAGGCAGACGCCGCCGAGCGTGGCGTAGCGTTCGACCAGCACCGTGTCCAGGCCGAGGTCGGCGGCGCGGAAGGCCGCCGTGTAGCCGCCGGGGCCGGAGCCGAGGACGACGGTATGGCAGGTGATGTCGGCGGATTTGCCGCTCGCGGCGGCGGCCTGGGGTGCCGGTGGTTCCTGGGGCTTGGCCGGTGAAGGCGCGATCGGCGGAGCGGATGGCGCCGCGCTTTCGCCCCTTCCCCCGCTTGCGGGGGAAGGCTGGGATGGGGGTGCGGGAGCAGGCACAGAAGCGCCCCCACCCGTCGCGCTGCGCGCGCCGACCTCCCCCGCAGGCGGGGGAGGTGAATTGCCGGCCGCTTCGCCCTCTGCTTCGAGCACCGCCACCACGCTGCCCTCGGACAGCTTGTCGCCGACCTTGACCTTAAGTTCTTTGACCACGCCGGCCGCGGTCGATGGTACTTCCATCGTTGCCTTGTCCGACTCCAGCGTCACCAGTCCCTGGTCCTTGGCGACTTTGTCGCCGACGGCCACCAGCACTTCGATCACCGGCACGTCGTCGTAACCGCCAATGTCGGGAACCTTGATTTCAATCGTAGTCACGTGCAACTCCTGGTGTGCTCAGACCACGCGTCTTTGCGGCTGCGCGATCTCGGAAACCGCAAGCGCCCAGTCGGCTGCCTGCTCGGCGTGGATGGATGCGGTATCGAACAACGGCACCGGGCTATCGACTGCGCTGACCAGCAGGCCGATCTCGGTGCAGCCGAGGATCACCGCCTGTGCGCCGGTTTCGACCAGGTCTTTGATGATCTCGCGATAGGCGGCACGCGACTCGGCTCGGCACTCGCCCTGGCACAGTTCGTCATAGATGACCCGATGGACGATCTCGCGCTGTCCGGCATCGGGTATCAACGGGGTCAGCCCGAGCTGCTGCAGGCGCCCGCGATAAAAGTCCTGCTCCATCGTGAAACGCGTGCCGAGCAGGCCCACGCGCTCGAATCCGGCCGCGTGGATGCGCTCCGCGGTCGCGTCGGCGATGTGCAGCACCGGCATGCGGAGTTTCGCTTCGATCTGCGGCAGCACCCGATGCATGGTATTCGTGCAGATCACCAGCGCTTCCGCGCCGGCACGCTCGAGGGCCTGCGCGGCGTCCGCAAGGATCCGGCCTGCTTCGTCCCACTGACCGCGATGCTGCAGCGCTTCGATCTGCGCGAAGTCGACGCTGTACAGCAGCAGTCGCGCCGAGTGCAGGCCGCCGAGGCGCTCGCGCACCCGTTCGTTGATCCG
>JACMKK010000437.1 GCA_014380115.1 Luteimonas sp.
ACGCGTTGATGACGACACTTCACGCGTGCCGCGCGACGGACCACTTCATCGACTCTACGACATAGATCAGGGGCTCGACCGGCTGCATTCTCCGATCTCGAGCCAGGTGCATGACCGCGACTTGCCGGCTGATCCTGCGCGAACCGGGCGGGTGCCTGCTTATCACCGGCATATCGATCACCGCGAACAGAAGGTGCCATTCGTTCCTGATGCGCCGCGCGAGCGGGCACCTGAGCGGGGCCACGGCGATCGGCCGACACCCGACCATCCCGCTCGCCCGCTGTACGAAATCGTCCGCGAGAAGACGCGATCGCTGCATGCCGAACAGGGCATCACCCTGGCAGACGACGAGCTCTCGCGGCTGGCCGCAGGTGTCACCCTCGATGCCAGGCGCAATGGCATGACGCATGTCGATCATCTGCTCTTCAGCGAGAACCGCAAAACCGGTGAGATCGAATTGAACGGCAACCTCATCGCGATCCAGGGGCGCCTCGACGATCCGGCCAACAGGTTCAGCGCAACACCGACACCGCAGGCAGCACAGACCCCGGCAGAAGAATCCTTTCGGCAGCTGGAGATCGTCGACCAGCAGCAGAACCAACGACTGGCGCAGTTCCAGGAACAGCAGCAGCCACTATATCAGAGCCCCGGCGGACCCAAGATGACGCTTTGACGACGGAAGCGCTGCGAGCGCTTCATTGCCGGTAGACGTCCGCGTCGCTTGGCGCGCTGCCTATTTCGCGTTGAGCTGGTGCAGCAGGATGGAATTGCCCTCGGTATCCAGGCACACCGACATCCTGCAATTGGGTCCGTGGATGAGGTCGCTCTTGAACGTGGTGCCGCCGGCCTCGAGGTCGGCGATGAGCTTGTCGAGGTCGTCGACTTCGAAGGCGATGGTGCCGCCGGCGGCGTCGCTGGGCGTTTCGCTGGTGAAGTTGGTCAGCGCGAAGCAGCCGCCACCGGGCAGGTCGTATTCCACCCAGTAGTTCTCGCCCTGGTTGCCGACCAGGCCTGGGGTGAGGCCGAGCGATTCTTCGTAGAACTTTCGCGCGCGCGGTACGTCGGCGACTGGATACATCGTGAAAGCGACTTTCTTCAGCATGGGCCACCTGCTTGCAAATGGGTCGGAGGGGCGAGAGGAGTCCGGATATTAGGACCGACCGATGACTGTGCGTGTGCAGAAACCGGCGCGCTCGCTTCTGCCCCTTCCCCCCTTGCGGGGGAAGCTTGGGATGGGGGTGAGCGAAGTGGACTACGTTCGGTTCGCCTTCTGGCGGTGTGCCGATCGACGTGTTCGGATCAGCGAAGCGTCTTCAGGGGTTACGGGCTCCGGCTTGCCCCCACCCCACCCCTCCCCCGCTGCGCGGAGGAGGGAGCCAATCAGCGTTCCCCTATTCGATCCGGATAATCGTCGCGGACTTGCCGGCCAGCGTCAGCGGGCGGTCGAGTGCGACCTTGCTGCCGGTCATCACATCGCGGCCCTTGCTGTTTGCTTTGACGAAGGTACCGAAGCGATCGAGCGCGAGCGGCTTGGCGTCCGCATTCCGGTTCAGCGCCACCATGACGGTATCGTCGTCGTCATACCGGAAGTAGACATAGACGCCGTCCTTCGGCGCGAAGTGCTGCAGCTTGCCTTGCTGCATGACCGGCGTGCGTTTGCGCCAGTTCAAAAGACGCCTCACGTAATCCTGCACGTCGCGCTGCGCCTTCGAAAGGCCGCGGCCACTGAAGGCATTCACCTTGTCGCCCGACCAGCCACCCAGCATGTCCGCGCGAATCGCCCCGTCGTCGCGCTCGCTAGGGCCGGCCATCAGCACTTCGGAGCCATAGAAGAATTGCGGCGTGCCGCGCATCGTCGCGATGTAAGCCATCGCGATCTTGTACAGCCCGACATCGCCGCCGACATGTGCAAGCACGCGCGTGGTGTCGTGGTTCTCCGCGAACACCACCAGCCTGGAAGCATCCGGGTAGAGGTAATCGTTGGCGAGCATCTCGTACAGGCGTCCCCAGCCGGTCTCGTGGCCCTCGGGGTCGCGCAAGGCATCGCGCAACGCGATATGGATCGGAAAATCCATCATGCTCGGCATGGCCGGCAGATGACCGTCGGGATTGACCTTGCCGCGTTGCCAGTGCGCGACCGTGGCCGGGTTCGCGCTCCACTCCTCGCCGACCATGGCGAAGTCCGGATATTCCTCGAGCACCGCGTTCGCCCAGGCGCTGAGAAAGGCGGTGTCGGCATAACCGAACGTGTCTTCGCGAATGCCGGACAGGCCCGCGTACTCGATCCACCACAGCGTGTTCTGGATCAGGTAGGTCGCCAGATGCGGGCTGCGCTGGTTGAGGTCGGGCATGCCGGGCGAGAACCAGCCTTCGACGAAGTCCGCGCGATCCTGCGGCGCCGCGTGCGGATCCTGGATCGTCGTGCGTCGATGGTTCGTCGGCGCGAACTGTCCGCCGTGGTTGATCCAGTCCGGCGTCGGCAGGTCTTGCATCCACCAGTGCCCGGAGCCTATGTGGTTCAGCACCACGTCCATGATCAGGCCGACGCCTTTCCTGCGCGCCTGGCGCGACAGCGCGCGGTAGTCCTCGTTGCTGCCCATGCGCGCGTCGATGCGGTACAGGTCGGTGATCGCATAGCCGTGATACGAGTACTGCGGCTGGTTGTTCTCCAGCAGCGGCGTCGGCCAGAGCTGGGTGAAGCCCATGCCGGCGATGTAGTCGAGATGCTTGGTGATGCCGGCGATGTCGCCGCCATGGCGTCCGTTGGGCGAGCTGCGATCGGCGGATTCGATCAGGCTGGCGACGCTGTCGTTGCGCGGGTTGCCGTTGGCGAACCGGTCCGGCGTGATCAGGTAGATCGCATCGGACCCGTCGAAGCCGCGTCGCTTCGCCGAGCCCGGCTCGCGCGCATCAAGCCGGAACGGATGACGCGCGGCCACGCGCTCGCCGTCGAGGAATTCGATATCGAACGTGCCGGGGCGCGCCGTGTCGGCGATGTCGAGCGTGACGAACAGATAGTTGGGGTTGGCGACGCGCTGCACGTCGACGAGGCCGACGCCGGGTCGCGACAGCCTCGGCGTCAACGCAGCGATTGCTTCGCCGTGCACCATCAGTTCGACGCGATGGTGCTTCATGCCGACCCACCAGTTGGCGGGTTCGAGATGGTCGATGGAGAAGTCGCGCGCGTGCGCCGAGGTAGCCAACAGTAGGCCGAGGCAGAGTGCGATCAGCAGTTTCATGCAGGATTCCCCGGAGGACGGCGGTGTGCGCCACGGACGACGGATGCGGGATGCAGCCGCGATCGGTGTGCGGACGAGACTACAAGCCAACCCGGTCCGGGAGGACATGAAATCGTATGCAATCCCCGACGGGGTCTCTGACCCCGCTTTCCTTCGACGCCGTTTTCTCTATTTGGCCGCTGGCCTGCGCCAGGAGTGGCCATGCCCGGACCACGCGATCAGCGCCCTGGCCGAAGCACCCAATCGCCTGCGTTGTCTAGTACGTGAGCCACTTTTGGCTCATCCAGGGGGTACCTATCGTCCGACAAAGGAGATTCGTCATGACTGCCTCAAAGGCTATCGGCAGATACTCCACAGGAACGGCAGCCCAAGGAAAAAGGCGATGTCTTGGCTTGGTTTGCGGCGCCCTCATTCTGGGCGGCTGCTGCAACCCGGAGATCGTCGGCAGCGTTCCCAACACCCTTCGTTCGCAAGAGACCAACAACTGGTGCTGGGCGGCCACCACGCAGATGCTGGCGCAGCATGCAGGCATTGCGGTGAACCAGTGCGACCTGGCCAATCACAGGTTCGGCAAGAACAACTGCTGCAACGCCCAGACGCAAGGCCAATCCTGCCCGAAGACTAACGATTGCAACACGCCAGGTTGGCTGGAGCTGGACCATGCCGGCGTCAAGTTCGACGAAACCAGCAGCGCCCTGTCCTGGGCTTCGGTGCGAAGCCAGATCTATTGCGCGAAGAAGCCCATGGGCTACGCCTACGGAACCCCCGGCGTCGTCGGGCACGTGGTCGCCGTGAAGGGGTATATCAGCGTCAACGGCACGGACTTCGTGATCCTCAACGACCCTTGGGCGCCCTGCAGCGGGCAGGAGAGATTGATCACCTATGCGGAGTATGCCGATCCGACCGGCACCTCGACGCATTGGACGACGTTCTACAACGTCGCCAAGAAATAGATCGGTCAAAGGGAGATACGACTATGAAAGTGACCATCAAAGCGGTTGCCGGATCGGCCGCAGCGGCGCTCATACTCATTTCAACCGCCTCTTGTTCCAGAGACAGAGACATGAGCCAAGCAAACGGCCAGGCACCCCATTTCCAGACTTCCGAAGAAGCGGTTGCCCAAGGAAAAAAGGACATCCTGGAAGTGCTTCGCATCAGCCCGGAGGTGAAGCTCGGCATGGATGCGGCACAGGTCGAAAGATCGACACCTGACCAGGCTCTCAGCGTCATCGAAGTGGATTTCCAGAAGCTGCTGGAGGCGGGAAGTGCCGACAGCCTGCGGCGACTTGCCGGAGACAGCAAAGGCAATGCGACGCCTTTGCTGGTCGACGGACAGGTCATAGGCCTGATCGAGACCAGCAAGGGCGCCAAGGGCTGGAGCGTCTCCGCCATCGGCAATCAGCTGCTCGAAGACGACCTGAACGCGATCAAGGCGACACCCTTCGGGACCAGCAAACTGGATTACTTCGAGGTGCCCAACATCCAGGCACGGATATTCGAGGTCTCGACCGGCGGCAAAGCGGGCTACCTGACCCGCTACGACGGGTTCTCCTTGCAGCGGACGATCGGCATCGAAGAACTGCTGCCCCGCTTGAGGCAGGACGCACTGGAATTCCAGAAGCTCTACGGCGACCAACTGAAAGAGCAGAAGCTGGTGAAGTAGAACCGACCTCCGCGGGGATGACGATTCGATCATCTCGCATCCATCGCGCACGAGACGCCGACGCTTCAGCTTGGCTCCCTCCCCTGCGAATGCAGGGGAGGGTTGGGGAGGGGTTGCCGGTATCGGACCACTCTGTCCGGAGTGCGCAATGAGCAGCATCCTTCGTCGGATGCCCCCGATCCACTCCGACCTGGGTCCTACTCACTCGGCGCCACCCCACCCCGCGCCTGCTCCGAACCGATCCACGCCTCGACGTTGCGCAGGAACGTCGCCAGCGGGCGTCGTGACGTGCGCCGGTTCCGCACCCGTTCTCCACCTACCGATGCCGCATTCGACACGATCACGTGCGCGCAGTGTGGAATCAGTCGGCCGGCTTGGCCGCCATGTCGGCGCGATGCT
>JACMKK010000438.1 GCA_014380115.1 Luteimonas sp.
GTTCCACGGCTCGCGAGGAGCAACGTTGGCGTTGGATCCCATGATGGACTCCCATCAAGTTGAGGGCCAACAACGATGCGCCCTCAAGTGACCGATGCGCTTGCCGCGCGTCTAGACGGTAGCCGGCTGGGCCCGATCGGCGAAGGGCAGCTTCGTGGCGAGGCCGCGTACTCACAGTCTCGGCCATCAAGAGTCATTCGCGACAGGCCGCTTTCAGGCGAGTCGATCGACCCCGGTAGGAACGCGAGTTTTGGCCGCCCTGATCAACGCCCAAGTACACGGCTCGAGGACCGCGCTGAGTCGACATCAACTACTTGGGTTTGGCGCCCGCGCTCTTGCATGTCTGCGCTGGTCAGCGACGTCCGGCGCGGCTCAGGCGGTGAAGCCGATCCCGGCCGGGCGCCTTGCGGCCAGCGCTGTGTGGTGGGAGTGATGGCTTGTATGGCAGGCAGGGTCAGGACGCAGACGGCCGAGCTCAATCGCCGAAGCCAGGGAATGAGGTGCAGCTGCATCCATGGTCAGCGGGCGCGGCGCCGGATGAAGCGGCAAAGCGGCGCAGTGGCTCCCAAAGCCGCTGTCGAGCCGATGGCACGACTGCGGGTGGCAAGGGCGCCATTGGCGGGCGGCGCGGCGCACCGGACATCGCCGCCACGCGGCGGACCCCTCAACGGGCGAAGCCCGGCTCGTTCACGAGCTGCCGAGTGCGGCGCGACGACTCTGCCAGCCATGCAGCAAAACGCTCACCACCCCTCGAGGCGGGCTCGCTGTACTGGCTGCGCACGAAGGCTTGCCAGCCATCGTCCAGGGCTTCGGCAAGCAGCGCATGCAAGCGTTGGCGCAGGGCTGGCGACATCGTGCCCGGAGCAAACAGGCCGAAGGTCGACCACCGGTTGGCCGCTGGGTGCCCCAGTTCGCTCAGCGTGGGCAGCTCGGGGAGCATCGGGTGGCGGGTGGGCGCACCCAGTGCCAGGGCTTTCAGGCGCCCCTGCTGTAACCACGTCCAGAGCTGCACTTCTGCGTGCTCATCCCCGATCTGACATTTCGTCTACCCTACCTGCCTACAAAGGCCATTGCTTTGCGCGTTGCGCAGACCATCCGTAGGTGCGCGGTGGGCGGCATTTGACAACAGGCCAATGACGCTAAACGGCCGGAAGCTAACATACAAGAGCGTCGCGGCCGACCGTGGCATCGTGAGCGTTCGAAATCGACGGAGGCTGCGTGAGAGAACGACGCCAAGCATCTCAGTACGCCCGCAGCCTGATCGAGGCCAGCCTCGACCCCCTCGTCACCATCAGCCCCGAAGGCAAGATCACCGACGTCAACGAGGCGACGGTCAAGGTGACCGGTATCGCCCGAGAGCAGCTCATCGGCAGCGACTTCTCCCTTTATTTCACGGAGCCGGAAAAGGCCCGCGAGGGATACCAGCTGGCGTTCGCCGAGGGCCTCGTCGCCGACTACCCGCTGACCATCCGCCACGCCGACGGCAAGCTCACCGACGTCCTTTACAACGCCTCGGTGTACAAGGACACGCAGGGCGACGTCTTGGGTGTCTTCGCCGCCGCCCGCGACATAACCGACCGCAAGCGCCGGGAAGCGATCCTGCAGGAAATTCGGTCGTTCGCTGAAGCCATCGTCGAGACGGTGCGAGAGCCCCTGCTGGTCCTCGACCAGGATTTGCACGTGATGATGGCCAACGAATCGTTTCTGCGCACCTTCCGGGCGTCTAAAGCAGAGACGGAGGGCCACTTGCTCTACGAACTCGGCAACGGCCAGTGGGACATCGCCGAGCTGCGGCGTTTGCTGGAAGACATCGTGCCGCAGCACACCGAGTTCCGCGATTTCGAGGTGACTCACGACTTTCCCGCCATCGGCCGGCGCACGATGGTTCTCAATGCCCGCAAGCTCTACCAGCCGGGCGTCGACAGCGAGCTTTTCCTGCTGGCGATGGAGGACACCACCGCACGCAAGCAGGCGGAGGCGGCGCTGCTCAAGGCCCAGGCTTTGCAGAACGCGATTTTCAACAGCGCCAACTTCTCGAGCATCGCCACGGACGCGAACGGCGTCATCCAGATATTCAACGTCGGCGCCGAACGCATGCTGGGCTACGCGGCCGCCGATGTGATGAACCAGATCACCCCGGCCGACATCTCCGATCCTCAGGAGGTGATCGCGCGCGCCAAGGCGCTCTCGGTCGAACTCGGGACGCCGATCACTCCCGGCTTCGAGGCGTTGGTGTTCAAGGCCTCGCGCGGCATCGAAGACATCTACGAGCTGACCTACATCCGCAAGGACGGGAGCCGGTTCCCCGCGGTGGTGTCGGTGACCGCGCTGCGCGACGCTCAAGACGCCATCATCGGATACCTGTTGATCGGCACCGACAACACCGCGCGAAAGCAGGTCGAGGAGGAGCGGATGAAGCTCGATCAGCGCCTGCGCGACCAGCAGTTCTATACGCGCTCGCTGATCGAATCCAACATCGACGCGATCATGACCACCGATCCGCAGGGCATCCTCACCGATGTCAACAAGCAGATGGAGGCGCTCACCGGTTGTACGCGCGACGAGCTGATCGGCGCGCCGTTCAAGAACTACTTCACCGATCCGGAACGGGCCGAGGCGGGCATCAAGCGGGTACTCAGCGAAAAAAAGATCACCAACTATGAACTCACCGCACGCACCCGCGACGGCAAGCAGACCGTGGTGTCCTACAACGCGACCACCTTCTACGACCGGGACAGGGGGCTGAAAGGTGTGTTCGCCGCCGCGCGCGATATCACCGAGCGCAAACTGCTGGACGACGCGCTCGAGGAGGCAAAGAAAGCCGCCGAGGACGCGAACAGCGCCAAGAGCGACTTCCTGGCCCGCATGAGCCACGAGATTCGCACGCCGATGAACGCCATCGTCGGCATGGCGGACCTGCTGTGGGACACCGCGTTGGCCGCCGAGCAGCGCGAGTACGTGCGGATCTTCAGGAAAGCCGGGAGCCAACTGCTGGATCTGATCAACGACATCCTGGACCTGTCCAAGGTCGAGGCCGGTCACCTGACGCTCGAGAGCCTCGAGTTCGATCTTGGCGAGGTTCTCGACAAGACGCTGGAAATCATGGCGCTTCGGGGCCACGAAAAGGGGCTCGAGCTTGGGCTGCGCATCGCTCCGGAGGTCTCGACATCGCTGGTGGGCGATCCGACGCGGCTGCGGCAGGTCCTCATCAATCTCATTGGCAACGCGATCAAGTTCACGGAGAAGGGGGAAGTGATTGTTCGGGTCGAACCCGACCCCGAGAACAGCAGCGTCGGCGCCTTGAGGTTCGCGGTGTGCGACACAGGGATCGGGATTCCCGAGGTGGCACGCGAGCAGATCTTCGCCCCCTATTCGCAGGTCGACAGTTCCACGACGCGCAAGTTCGGCGGGACCGGCCTGGGCCTGACGATTTCGCGTCGTGTCGTCGAGCTGATGCAGGGACGGATCTGGGTGGAAAGCAGCATCGGAGCTGGAAGCGCTTTCTATTTCACGGCTCAGTTCGCGGCCGGCAGCAAACCCTTGCCGCGGCTCGCCTCGGGCGCGATGGATCTCGAGGATGTCAAGACCTTGATCATCGACGACAACTCGACGAACCGGCTGATCCTGAGGGAGATGCTCACGCGCTGGGGCGCCGTGGTGACGGAAGCGGACGGCGGCGAGCAGGGCGTCTCGGAGTTGCTTCGCGCCAAACAGGCCGATGCGCCTTATTCCCTCGTGTTGCTGGATCAACGCATGCCCGACGTCGATGGGTTCCAGGTGGCGCAGCGGATCGCGCAGGATCCCACCGTGGCCGGGACGATCATCCTGATGCTGACTTCGGAGAATCGCGCGGGAGACGTCGCCCGGAGCCGCGCACTGGGCCTGGCGGCGTACCTGGTGAAGCCGGTGAAAAAGTCCGACCTGCTCGAGGCGATCCACGAAGCGCGCGGCGGCGCAATCTCTGCGGTGGAGCGGCCCGCCGCGCAACCTCGAGGCATTCCGGCACGCGCACAGTCGCTGCGAATTCTTTTGGCCGAGGATTCGCAAGACAACGTGCTGCTGATCCAGGCGTACCTGAAAGCGAGCGGCTACAGCGCCGAAGTGGCCTGCAATGGCGCGGTCGCCCTCGAGAAGTACATCTCCGGCACCTACGACGTCGTGCTCATGGATGTGCAGATGCCGGTCATGGACGGTTACGCCGCCACGCGCAGGATTCGCCAATGGGAAACCGACAACCGCGTCACGCCGGTTCCGATTCTGGCGCTGACCGCACACGCGCTGCCCGAAGAGGTTCGCAAGAGCCTCGACGCGGGCTGCACGGTCCACCTCACGAAGCCCATCCGCA
>JACMKK010000439.1 GCA_014380115.1 Luteimonas sp.
CGTCACCGACGACACCGTGGCCGCCCTGCATCTCGAGACGCTACGTGCGGCGTTGCAGGCCGCCGGCATCGAAGCGCCCGCCGTGGTCGTGCCGTCGGGTGAGGCGAGCAAGGAGTTCGGCGCGTTCGGCCGGCTGATGGACCAGCTCCTCGACCATCGTCCGGACCGCGACACGGTGCTGATCGCGCTCGGCGGCGGCGTCGTCGGCGACCTCGCCGGTTTCGCCGCGGCCTGCTGGATGCGCGGCATCGACTGCGTGCAGTTGCCGACCACGTTGCTGGCGATGGTCGACTCTTCGGTCGGCGGCAAGACCGCGGTCGACCTGCCGCAAGGCAAGAACCTGGTCGGCGCCTTCCATCCGCCGCGCGCGGTGTTCGCCGATACCGCCGCGTTGCGGACGTTGCCGGAGCGCGAATTGCGCGCCGGATTCGCCGAGGTGATCAAGTACGGCGCGATCGCGGACGCACCGTTCCTCGCCTGGCTCGACGCGCACGTCGACGCACTGCTGGCGCGCGACGATGACGCGCTCGGCGAGGCGATCGCGCGCTGCTGCACGCACAAGGCGGCGATCGTCGAACGCGATCCTTTCGAGCACGGCGAGCGAGCACTGCTCAATTTCGGCCACACCTTCGGTCACGCCATCGAGGCCGAGCAGGGCTTCGGCGGCGACGACGGGTTGAACCACGGCGAGGCGGTGGCGGCGGGCATGGTGCTGGCGGCCAAGCTGTCGGCGGCCCTTGGCCGCGCACCTGCCGAAGCGGCGAGTTCGCTGGCGAGGCTGCTCGAACGCTTCGGCCTGCCGACCGGCCTGCCTGCGGGACTCGATGACCAGGCACTCCTCGCGCGCATGCGCCTGGACAAGAAGGCGCAGGCCAGTGGCCTGCGGTTCGTACTGTGGGACGCACCCGGCGCGGCGCGGGTGGTGGCGGACGTGCCGGAGGATGTCGTGTTGTCGGTACTGCGCGCCTGATTTCGCCCCCTTTTGGAAAAGGGGGCAAGCCGGCGCGCAGCGACGGCTGGGGGATTTGCTCTTGATCTTGATCTGCGCCCGGTTGAAGCGAAAGCAGGAGCAAGATCAAGAGCAAATCCCCCGCTTCGTGCTGATGCGCTTCGCTGCCCCTTTTTCAAGGGGGCGAAAGCTCCAACCTGCTTCACACTGACGCGTTTGGCTTGTGCCCTGCATCCGGCGCTTCGGGTCGACAGGCCCGACCCCTTACAATTCGCACATGCGCCTGCTCCTGCAACAACGTCCCGACGGCCATGAGGCCCCGCGCTTCGTGCAGCTGATGCTCGAACCCGACCTGTTGGGCGGCTGGAACCTGGTACGCGAAAGCGGACAGATCGGCGGTCGCAGCCAGCTCAAGCGCGAGCAGTACCTCGACCAGGCGTCCGCGGTCGCCGCGTTGGAAAAGGCACGCGACGTGCAGCTCAAGCGTGGGTTCCAACTGATGTTTGCGCAGGGGTCCGATGCGCCGAAGTAGCTCTGCCCCTCCCCCCTGCGGATGCAGGGGGAGGTTCGGAGGGGGTTGCGTCGGATCAGGCGTATTCAACGAAGGATGCTTCGCGCACTTCGGAAAGAACCTCTGATACCGGGAACCCCTCCCCAGCCCTCCCCTGCAGTCGCAGGGGAGGGAGTTGTCCGCCGCAATTTTTAGGAATGTGATGTCGAACGCACCGAAGAACGATCGCCTGCTGCGCGTCCTGCGCCGCGAATCCGTCGACCGCACGCCTGTCTGGTTGATGCGCCAGGCGGGTCGCTATCTGCCCGAATACCGCGCCACGCGCCAGCGCGCCGGCAGCTTCCTGGCGATGGCCAAGAATCCTTACATCGCCTGCGAAGTGACGCTGCAACCGCTGGCGCGGTTTCCGCTCGATGCCGCGATCCTGTTCTCCGACATCCTCACCATTCCCGACGCGATGGGTCTGGAGCTGTATTTCGTCGACGGCGAGGGTCCGAAATTCCGCCACCCGGTCCGCGACGCCGCCAGCATCGCCAAGCTCGCAGTGCCCGACATGGAAACCGAACTGCGCTACGTGATGGACGCGGTGCGCCTGATCCGCCGTGAATTGAACGACAGCGTGCCGCTGATCGGTTTTTCCGGCAGCCCGTGGACGCTGGCCTGCTACATGGTCGAAGGCGGCGGCAGCAAGGACTTCGCGCGCATCAAGACCATGGCCCTGAACGATCCGGCGGCGCTGCATCAGCTGCTGTCGGTCAACACCGACGCCGTCATCGCCTATCTCGGCGCACAACGCGCCGCCGGTGCGCAGGTGCTGCAGGTCTTCGACACCTGGGGCGGCGTACTGTCGCCGGAGATGTACCGCGAATTCTCGCTGCCTTACCTGACACGCATCGCGCGCGAACTCGAGCGCGGCGACGACGCGCAGCGCACGCCGCTGATCCTGTTCGGCAAGGGCAACGCGCCGTATCTCGAGGAACTGGCCGACTCGGGCGCTGAAGGCATCGGCGTCGACTGGCTGGTCGAACTTTCCGAAGCCGCGCGCCGCACGCAGGGCAAGGTCGCGCTGCAGGGCAACCTCGACCCGGCGATCCTGTACGGATCGCCCGAGGCGATCCGCCGCCACGTCCAGCGCACGCTCGACAGCTATGCCACCGGCAACGGGACGTCGCGCGAAGGGCACGTCTTCAACCTCGGCCACGGCATGTCGCCGGACATGGACCCCGAGCATGTGGCCGCACTGGTGAACGCAGTGCACGAGTGCAGCGCGCGCTGAACGACAACGCTGTTCAATCGGCGTCGCGGTACAGGCGCTGGCACGCCTCGCAGTAGAACGCGCGCCGTTGCGCGCGCCCGAGGTGCTTGCGATACGTCAGCCGCGTGCCGTCACGCGGGCAATGCGTCTTCGTATGCACCTGGTAGTGCTTGTTCAGCACGTAGGCCTTCTTCCACGCATAGAAATCGAAGCTGTACTCGCGCGCCTGCTTGATCAGCTCGCCGAGCTTGCGCGGCGGCAGCGCGCCGATAGTGCTCTCCGGATGCACGCGGATGCGGTGCAGCACTTCGTTCTTGATGATGTTGCCGACGCCCGCGAACACGGTCTGGTCGAGCAGCGCGTCGGCGGCCAGCGTGTCGGGTCGTGCCTTGAGCTTGCGTCGTGCCTTGGCCGGATTCCATGTCTCCGACATCACGTCGCCGCTCCAGTCGTAGGCAGCGTCGAGGTCGCCTTCGACGAACTTCAGCGAGCAGGCATAGAAGTTCAGTTCCTCGCCACGCGCGAAACCCAGGCTCAAACGCGGCGTTGCTTCCCTGCGTTCGTTGATGCGATAGCTGCCGAACAGCATGAAGTGCACGCGCAGCGCGAAATCGCCGAAGTCGATCAGGAAATGCTTGCCCCAGCTGCTCAGCGCGACGATGCGGCGTCCGTGCATGCGTTGCAGGTCCTGCTTGCTGTTGCCGGAGACGCGCAACACCTTGCGGCCGGCGAAAGCTTCCGCCTCTTCCTTGAGGATCACGATCGATGGGCCTTCCGGCATACAGGGACCTGAAGGTCGGATGTCGATCCAAGATAAGTCACCGATCCGCGCACGGCTTGTGAATGCCTGATCTCGACCGTGCGTGTACATGCCGCCTTAAGCGGGGCGACCGCAGGCGGCCCGCCATGGCAGCGCGTCAGTTACGGCGCTTCGAGCGTGAGTCTCGCGACCGCCTTCACCCCGACGATCTTGACGTAGTGGGTGCCGCCTTCGGTGCTGCGATGCGGATGGTTTCGTTGTCGCGTCCTAACGTGCGAGGCATCGCTTCGCGACAGCAAAGTCCTGTCGTGAATGGCCTACGAAGCAGATGCCGGCTTCCGTGCGCGTCCGTACGTCCCGAACGCGCAATGCCTGCCGCACCGGTTCAATCCTCGATGCGATCACGCGGCAACACCGCCTCGATGGCCTCGGCCAGCATCTCGCCCGTCAGCGGCTTGCGCAGGAAACCATCGAAGCCGGCCTCGCGCGATAACGGTTCGGCTTCGGCGTCGGCGCGCGCGGTGACGGCAATCAAGGGCTGCGTGAAGCCTTGCACACGCAACTGCCGCGCGAGGGCGAGGCCATCGATGCCGGGCAGGTCCAAGTCGAGCAAGGCGAGGTCGAACCGCATGCCGGAAAGCTCGGCCAGCGCGGACAGACCGTGCGCAGCGTGCACGACGCGATGGCCTTGCGCGCGCAGCAGGCCGGTGATGACTTCGGCGACGGTCGGGTCGTCCTCGACCAGCAGCAGGCTCAACGCCTGCACGGCCGCGCGGCGATGCGCAGGTTTCGCGTCGGGGACGGCGGAAGCGGCCGCGAGAGGCAGGTCGACGGTGAAGTGCGCGCCCTCGCCGGGCGCGCTCTCGACGCTGATGCGGCCGTCCATCGCCGCCGCCAGTTCCTGGCAGATCGCCAGGCCCAGTCCGCTGCCGCCGTAACGCGCCGAGGTGCGCGCACCTTCGGCCTGCTCGAAGCGGCGGAACAGGCGCTGCTTCTGCTCGTCGTTGAGGCCGGGACCGGTGTCGCTGACGACGAAGCGCACGCCCTCGCCGCCCTCGCCCGCTTCGATGCGCAGGCCGACGTGTCCGCTTTCGGTGAACTTGATCGCGTTGCCGAGCAGGTTGAGCAGGATCTGCCGCACGCGCATCGCATCGCCATGCAACCAGCGCGGCGCATCGGCCGCCGAGCGCACGCGGAATTCGAGTTTGTGCTGGCGCGCGACCGGCGCCATCAGCGCGGTCACGTCCTCGATCAGCGCATGCAGGTCGAAAGCTTGCTGGTCGAGTTCGAGCCGGCCGGCTTCGATGCGCGCCAGGTCGAGCGCGTCGTTGACCAGGCGCATGAGATGGCCGCCGGCGCGACGGATCGATTCGGTATAGCTGCGCTGGCGCGCGTCGAGGTCGGTATCGAGCAGCAGTTCGCTCATGCCGAGCACGCCGGTCATCGGCGTACGGACCTCGTGGCCGAGCGTGGCGAGGAAGTGGGTCTTCGCCTGCGAGGCCTGTTCGGCGAGTTCCTGCCGATGCTTGGCGAGTTGCCAGGAGTGCTTGCGCTTCAGGCGCTGTTGCGCGTTGCGCAGCAACCACCACGCGACGACGGCCGCCAGCACCACCCATGTCGCGATCGCCCACCATGTCCACCACCAGGGCGACGCGACGCGGAAGCGGATGACGCGGACCTGCGACCAGACGTTGTCCGCGGTGCGCGCCTTGACCCGCAGCGTGTAGCCACCGGCCTTGAGCTGCGAGAACACGCGCTCGCCATCGGCGCCGACCTCGACCCAGCCGCGGTCGTAGCCTTCCAGCAGGAAGCGGTAGCGATTGTTGCTGGCGTCGTTGAACGACAGCAGGCGCGCGACGATCCTGAGGTCGCGGTCGTCGTGCGCGACCTGGAACGGTCGGTCGGTCGCGAAATCGACGCGGCCTTCGCGATTGCGCGCGCCGATCGTCTCGATGACGAGCTCGGGCACGCCCGGCGCCGGCCGCACGACCGCCGGATCGAACAACACGAGTCCTTCGGGACTGCCGGCGAGGATGCGGCCGTCGAACGGGCGCGGCACCGGCCGCTCCCCGAGTTCCTGGCTCGGCAGGCCGTCGCGCACGCCATACAGGCGTACCGAACGCTTGCCTGGGTCGACGCGGATGAGGCCGCGCACGCTGGTGAGCCAGATCAGGCCGGCGGCATCGACGGTCAGCCCGCTCGGCGCAATCAGCGGCAGGCCGTCGCGGCCGTCCATCGCGAACTTCCGCGCGAGTCCGGCGCCGTCCCAGTGATAGCGTTCGAGGCTTCCGAGCCGCGCCAGCCAGATGGCGTCGTCCTCGCCGATCGCATAGCCGTAGACGCGCGATGTCGGCGCGCCCGGGACCGGCTCGAAACGGCGCGCGCCGGCGTTCCACATCGACAGGCCCTGCGAACCGGCGAGCCACACACCCCCATCCGGCGCCACGCCGAGCTGGTCGACG
>JACMKK010000440.1 GCA_014380115.1 Luteimonas sp.
CGCGATCGACAGCGTCGGCCGCGGCCGCGTCTGGAGCGGTGCGCAGGCACGCGAGCGCGGCCTGGTCGACCAGTTCGGCGGACTGCACGATGCGATCACCGACGCCGCCGCGCGCGCGAAGCTCGGCAAGCCGGAGGCATGGCGCGTGCGCTACGTGGAGAAAGCGGCGACGCCGTTCGAACGCTTCTTCACGCGCCTCGTCGAAAGCCGCGTCGGCGGCGCCTGGCTTCAGCACTCGGATTTCGCACGTAGCCTTCTGGCGCGCGCCATGCCGCAGGTCGATCATGACCTGCGCTTCCTCGACAGCGCGTTGAAGCCGGGTCGCGGATCACCGGTCAAGACATTGGCGTACTGCTTCTGCGCGTTCTGAAGATGCGCGATCGCTCACGAAAAAGCCCGGCGAAAGCCGGGCTTTTTTTTGCCGCGGACAGGTTCAGTTCTGCGCGTCGATCTCCGCCCGCTGCTTGTCCGCTGCCTCCTGCACCGTCTGCTCGACCGCCTTGGCCCGCTCGATCGGCGCCTGGATCGCATCGCGCAGCTCGGTGTTCGCTTCGGCCTGCGGCTCGGGCGGCTCGTCGGTCGGCGGTGGCTCCGGCTTGGAGCAGGCGCAACACAGGCACAGCAACAGCAATCCGGCGGTGATTCGCGACATGGCGTTTTCCTCGATCGACCCAGCGCTATGCTACGCCGAGGCGGACGAGGAAAACGGACCATGGATCCACATCGCTGGCGTCTGGACGGACAACTCGCGCTCGTCACCGGCGGCAGCGCCGGCATCGGCCGCGCGATCGCGCGCGAGCTGCTCGGCTTCGGCGCCAGCGTGCTGATTGCCGCCCGTGACGGTGACGCGCTGGAACTCGCACGCGACGAACTGGCCGAGGAATTTCCCGACGGCGATATCCGCGCACTGGTCGGCGACGTTGCCGACGGCGAGCAGCGCCGCGAGATCCTCGACTGGGTCGAGGACCAGGGCGACGGCCTCAACATCCTCGTCAACAATGCGGGAACCAACCGCAGCAAGCCGACCACCGAGTACACCGAGGACGAGTGGCGCGAGATCTTCGAAGTCAATCTGTTCTCGGCGTTCGAATTGTCGCGCTATGCCTACCCGCTGCTGACCAAGCATGCGGCCTCGAGCATCGTCAACGTCGGCAGCGTGTCCGGACTCACCCACGTCCGCTCCGGCGCGCCGTACGGCATGAGCAAGGCCGCGCTGCACCAGATGACCAAGAACCTGGCCGTGGAATGGGCCGAGGACGGCGTACGTGTCAACGCCGTCGCGCCGTGGTACATCCGCACGCGCCGCACCACCAGCAAGCTGGCCGATCCGGACTATCTCGACGAGGTGCTGCTGCGCACGCCGGTCGGGCGCATCGGCGAGCCGGAGGAAGTGGCGGCGGCCGTCGCGTTCCTGTGCCTGCCGGCGGCGAGCTACATCACCGGCGAATGTATTGCGGTGGATGGAGGTTTCCTGCGGTATGGATTCTGATGGACGTTCGCTCACGGCCCACCACTGACATCCCTATCGAATGGGGGTGGACGCCGGATCCGCAGGATTATCACAATATTGTCGAATGGTCCGCTTCTGCGCATCAGGCCATGCGCGCGGAGTAACGGTCATGCGTCTGCTCGAACGAGAAGCGCAGCTAACGCAGCTTACCGAAGGTTACGACCGTGCCCTGCACGGGGAGGGGCGCTTGCTCCTTTTGCACGGCGAAGCGGGCGCGGGCAAGACCAGTGTGGTGCAGCATTTTCTCAGCGCACTCCCGGCCAATGCCACCAGCCTGGTTGCCGGGTGCGAGGCCTTCTTCACTGCACGCCCACTCGGGCCGCTTGTCGATCTTGCAGATTCACTTCCTCCCGCTCTGACCGTTGCGTTGCGTGAAACGGGGCGTAGCCACACGCTGTTTCCGGATTTTCTGACGTTCCTGCGCCAAGCCCCAAACCCGAAGGTACTGGTAATCGATGATCTTCATTGGGCCGATGCGGGCACGCTCGATCTTGTGCGCTATGTCGGCCGTCGTCTTGCCAACATCCCGGTGCTGTTCGTGGCGACTTATCGTGACGATGATCTTGCGCTGGACGATCCGCTACGGCACTTGCTGGGTGATCTGCCCGCCGCCACAACCACCAGAATCGCAGTGCCATGCCTGTCCCCATCTGGGGTTTCCGCGCTCGCGCGACATGCGAACCGTGCTGAATCAGGGCTGTTCGAGATCACCGCAGGCAATCCGTTCTTTGTGACTGAAGCGCTCAATTGCCGGGATGGCGTCGTTCCGCCCTCCGTATATGACGCCACCCTGAGCCGGTTCTCGCGCCTCACGCCCAACGCACGGGCGCTCGCGGAGCTGGTTGCCATCAGTCCCAAGTGGATCGAGCGTTCCATCGTTGCGGGCCTCATCAACGACGCCGAAGTCCTGATCGACGAATGCATTGAGAAAGCGTTGTTGCGCGCAAACGGCCGATGGGTTTCGTTCCGTCACGATCTGGCAAGACAGGCGGTGGAGCAGTCGCTCATGCCAGGACGATCTGCGGAACTGCATCGCCGGATATTCGCTGCGCTCATGCACCAGACGACAAGTGAATACGGCTTGTCGCGACTGGTACATCATGCGCAACTTGGCGAATTGCGCGCAGACATACTCTCGCTCGCGCCTCGTGCCGCGCGCGCGGCATCGCTTGCTTCTGCGCATCGGGAAGCGGCGAAGCACTATGCCCTGGCCATCGAGTACGCGTCAGATCTGGATCCTGCGAAGCGCGCCGAATTGCTCGAGCTTGCCGCCGAAGAGTATCGGCTCGTCAGCGACGTGGACGCTACCATCACGGCAACGCGCACAGCGCTGGAGTTGCGTACCGAACTTGGGGATACCCTGGGCCAGGGCATGAATCTCAGGCGCCTCGCGGTGGCCTTGGGAGAACAAGGCGGGCGCGCCGCGGCAGAGGCCGAGATTGCGCAGGCCGTCGCCACGCTGGAAACCATGCCGCCATCTGTCGAACTGGTGCGCGCATACG
>JACMKK010000441.1 GCA_014380115.1 Luteimonas sp.
CATCAAGCGCCTTGGTGAGTCCTCGCAGGAAATCGGCTCGATCGTCGAACTCATCAACGACATCTCCGAGCAGACCAACATCCTGGCGCTGAACGCCGCCATCCAGGCGGCCTCCGCCGGTGAAGCGGGCCGCGGGTTCGCGGTCGTGGCCGACGAAGTGCAGCGACTCGCCGAACGTGCGTCCAACGCGACCAAGCGCATCGAGACGCTGGTGCAGACGATTCAGTCCGATACCAACGAGGCGGTCAGCTCGATGGAACAGACGACTTCGGAAGTGGTCGCCGGTGCGCGCCTGGCCGAGGACGCCGGTACCGCGCTGGGCGAGATCGAAAACGTGTCGACCAATCTGGCGGCGCTCATCGAAGGCATCTCCAGCGCGTCGCAGCAGCAGTCCGCAGCGGCAACGGGCATCACCGCGACGATGAACACGATCCAATCGATCACCGCGCAGACCTCGCAGGGCGCCAACCAGACGGCCGAGTCGATCGGCAATCTGGCGCAACTCGCTGCTGACCTGCGCCGCTCGGTCGCCGACTTCAAGCTCCCGGCCTGACCGCAGGACGCCGATCACAATGAAGCGGATCGCTCACCGTCGCAGCTCCTTGCGCGCCTCCACTGAACATGGAGCCGCGCAATGACGGCCCTGCGCGACGCGATCGACTACACCACGCTCGGCTGGGTGAAGCCCGAGCTCGACGAGACCCTGCGCCAGGCGCGAATCGAGATCGAGGGCTTTGCCGAGGATCCCAGCGACGGCAGCCGCATGCGCTTCTGCGCCAGCTACCTGCATCAGGTGCAGGGCACGTTGCGCATGGTCGAGTTGTACGCGCCGGCGATGGTGGCCGAGGAAATGGAGCACCTCGCGCAGGCCTTGCAGGTCGGCGACATCGGCGACCGCGACGGCGCCTGTTCCACGCTCATGCGCGGCGTGGTGCTGTTGCCCGATTACCTGGAGCGGCTGCAGAGCGGGCACAAGGACATTCCGATCGTGCTGCTGCCGTTGCTCAACGAGCTGCGCGCCGCGCGCGGCGAAGCCGGGCTGAGCGAAAGCGTGCTGTTCTCGCCCGACCTCGAGCGGCCATTGCCGGCGGACCTGACCGCCGCGGTGCCGGCAGCGGGCCCGACGCGCAACATCGAGACCGCGCCGTTGCTGGCACGCCTGCGCGAGGCGATGGCAGCCTGGCCCGAGCACGGTGCTCCGGCCGATGCCAGCGAACTGCGCGAAGCCATCGAAGCCCTGTTGTCGCGGACCGAACAGGAATCCGCGCGGCGCATGCTGTGGGTGGCCTCGCTGGTCATGACCGCGTTGCAGGACGGCGCGATGCCGGTCGGCGCCGGATTGCGGCAGGCCTTCGCCAGCGTCGAACGCGAGACCCGGCGCCTGTTCGAGGACGACGGCTTCGGCATGCCGCGTGCCGAAGCGCCCTTCGAACCCACGCGCCAGTTGCTCTACCACGTCGCGCACACCTACACCGAACATCGTGCGCTGCAGACCTTGCGCACGACCTTCGACCTCAGCGGCCAGATGCCGAGCGAGTCCGAACTCGAGCACGCGCGCGGCAGTCTCTCCGGTCGCAACCGCGCATTGCTCGACACCGTGTCGGCCGCGGTCAAGGAAGACCTGTTGCGCGTCAAGGATGCACTCGACCTGCACCTGCGCAGCGGCCAGTCCGATGTCTCCGGCCTGCTGCCGCAGGTCGAGGCGCTGGGCCGCGTTGCCGACACGCTCGGGATGCTCGGCCTCGGCGTCGCCCGCAATGTCGTCCAGCAGCAGCGCGAAGCCATGCACGCCATCGTGCGCGGCGACAAACCCGCTGATGAAGGCGCGCTGCTCGACGTCGCCGGTGCGCTGCTCTACGTCGACGCCACGCTCGACGACCAGGTGGCGCGATTGGGCGACAGCGATGTCGGCACCAACCAGGACGATCTGTTTTCGAACGAATCGCGCAAGGTGCTCGAAGTCATCGTGCGCGAGGCGATCGCCAACTTCGCCGACGCGCGCCAGGCCTTCGTCGCCTTCGTCGAGACCAGCTGGGACCACGGCGAGCTGGTCGAGGTGCCGCGCCTGCTCAACGAGGTCGCCGGCGCGCTCAACATGCTCGAGCTACCGCAGCCTGCCGCCTACCTCACCGGCGTGCGCCGCTACACCGAGACCGAACTCATCGGCCGCCGCCGCGTTCCCAACGGCCGCCTGCTCGACACGCTCGCCGACGCGCTCGCCAGCCTCGAGTATTACCTCGAAGCGTTGCGCGAACAGCGAGGCAACCGCGACGAGATCCTCGACATCGCGCGCAACAGCCTCGAAGGCCTCGGCTACTGGCCGCTGCCGCCCGAGGAAGTGGTCGAAGCGCCGTCGGAAGATGGCCTCGACGTGGATGTCGTCGAAGACCACGGCGACATGGACTCGACCGTCGCCGCCTTCATCGATCGCGACGACCGCGTGCCGCAGGCCGATGCCGCGGACACGGTGCCGGCATTCGACCAGGTCGTCGTCGCCCATGTCGTCGCGCCCGTCGCGCCGGCCGGCATCGCCAGTGGCGGCTTCGAGGCCACCGGCGACGAGATCGACGACGAGATCCGCGATGTCTTCCTCGAGGAATTCGAAGAGGAAATCGGCAACCTCGACGCCATGCTGCCGGCCTGGCGCGCGAATCCCGACGAACTGGAGCGTTTACGCCCGATCCGCCGCGTGTTCCACACGTTGAAGGGCAGCGGCCGCCTGGTCGGCGCGCGCACGCTCGGCGAGTTCAGCTGGAAGATCGAGAACATGCTCAACCGCGTGCTCGACGGCAGTCATGCCGCGAGCCCGGCCGTGATCGCGATGGTCGACCAGGCGTTCTACACGCTGCCGCAGCTGCACGCCGCGTTGCGCGGCGAAGGCATGGTCACCGCCGACCTCGACGCCATCCAGGCGATGGCCGATCGCGTCGCCGGGGGCGAAGAGGTGTTCTACACCGCCCCGGCATTCGAAGCCGTCGATATCAGCGTGGCCGCAGAGGCGGGCGCGGACGACGACGTCGCCGAGGAAATCGCTGTCGAGAGCGCCGCTCTCGACGCCGAAGCCGACGACGACAGCCTCCCGGCATCGGTCGACGAGCTGTTGCTGGAGATCCTCGACACCGAAGTCACCGGTCATCTCGCCACCGTCGATGCCTGGGTGGAACAGGCACGGTCGGTACCGGCCCACGTCGACGATGCCTTGCTGCGCTCGATCCACACGATGAACGGCGCCTTCGCGATGACCGAGGTGCCATCGATCACCGGAGCGATCGCTCCCGCCGAAGGCTATGTCCGTCGCCTGTTCGCCGCGCGCCTGGACGCGACGCCCGAAGGCGTCGAGGCGATCGCCGATCTCGCCGCGGCGATCCGCCGCACGATGACCGCCCTGCAGTCCGAGTCGCCGCGCGTCG
>JACMKK010000442.1 GCA_014380115.1 Luteimonas sp.
AGGAGCACTATGAAAGGCATGTCGGACAACGCGCTCGCGCTGGACTACGCCTCGCTGGACGACTCCGCGCTGGTCGGCCTGGCGCGGTCCGGCGACCGCGAGGCATTCCGGCACATCATGCAGCGCTGCAACCAGCGCCTGTTCCGCATCGCGCGTGGCGTGGTGAACGACGATGCCGAAGCCGAAGACGTGGTGCAGGCGGCTTACCTGCACGCCTTCGAGAAGCTCGACGCGTTCCGCGGCGAAGCCGCGCTGCTGACCTGGATGACCCGGATCGTGCTGAACGAAGCCTACGGCCGCTTGCGGCAGCGTCGCGCGACCGTGGACATCGGCCGCATCGAGACCCGCCAGTTCGATGACGGCCAGATCATTGCGTTTCCTTCGAAGTTCGGCAGCGAGGATCCTGCGGCGGCAGCGGCGCGCGCGCAGATCCGAAGGCTGGTCGAACACGCCATCGATGACCTTCCCGAGCCTTTCAGGATCGTCTTCATCATGCGCGAGATCGAGGAGTGCTCGGTGCAGGAAACCGCGTCCGCGCTCGAGCTGCGCGAGGAGACCGTCAAGACACGCTTGCACCGCGCGCGGCGGCTATTGCGCGCTGCGCTGCACGGCGCGCTTGCCACGACGCTCACGGATGCGTTTCCGTTCCTCGGATCCCGCTGCGCGCGCATGACCGCAGCCGTGTTGCAGCGGCTCGATGCCTCCCTTCCTGATCCGGCGGCGCGCGACATCGACGGACCGCATGAATAGCCCCTCATCGGATTCCGGCTCCGCGCCAGCGCGAATCCGGTTCCCCATGCGTCATGGCCGAAGGAGGAACGCAAATGAGCAAGTCCGAAACCAATGCCGGCGTGTGCAAGTGCTTGCCAGCGGCAATGGCGGCACTGCTGGCCGGGTGCGGAGCAGGTGACGGCTTGCAGGAAGCACAGCCCACTGGCGGCACCCCGGACGAAGCTGCCGCCAGCCCAGCACCGTCGGCCCCGGAGGCCGCGATCGAAGCAGGCAGGCGGATCTTCCGGTTCGATACGTTCGGCGACGAGACGCAATGGACCGATGCCCTGCGCATGCATGAAGTCATCCGCAAGGCGGTCGATCCGAAGACCGCCCTGTCCGTCGGCTTGAAGGTGGATGCCGAAGCGCTGCCGGCGGCCGTCGTGAAGGGCATCCAGGACGGCAGCATCCCCCTGACCAGCGCCGAGACCACGGTGGCACTGCTCAAGCTCGATGCGGTCGTCGGCCTCGATGGCCACGTCGAAACCGTCGACGGCAAGGACACGCTGACCCGCGTCGGCGTCACCTGCGCGTTGTGCCACTCGACCGTGGATGACTCGTTCGCACCGGGCATCGGCAAACGACTCGACGGCTGGCCCAACCGCGACCTCGATGTCGGCGCGATCATCGCCTTGTCGCCAGCACTGACGACAAAGCAGAAGGCGGTCTACAGCAGCTGGGGCAAGGGCAGGTACGATCCTCGCTACAACCAGGACGACCGCAACGGGCCGCAGGTGATCCCGCCGGCCTATGGCCTGGCCGGCATCCACCGCATCACCGTCACCGGCGATGGCGAAGACATCGCTTACTGGAATCGCTATGTCGGCGTCACCCAGATGGGTGGGCACGGCAGGTTCACCGAGCCGCGTACCGGCGTGGACGTGACCAACGGCGAAGACGACCTGATCAGCAGCAAGCTCCCGGCGTTGCAGGCGTATCAGCTGTCGTTGGCCGCCCCGTCGCCACCGGCGGGGAGTTTCGACGCCGCGGCCGCAGGCCGTGGTAAAGCGCTCTTCGACGGCAAGGCCGGCTGCGTCGCCTGTCATGGCGGGCCCGCTTTCACCGATGCAAACACCCGTTTGCATACGCCCGCTGAAGTGGTCAGCGAGCCGGAAGCCGAGGGCGTGCCCAGCTATGCCTCGCGCAGTGCGACCAGGCAATACCGGACGGCGCCATTGCGCGGCGTCTGGCAACATCCACCGTATTTCCACAATGGCAGCGCGCCGACGCTGGAGGCGGTGGTGACGACCTACAACGGCCGCAAGTCGCTGGGCCTGAGCGCAGCGGAAATCTCCGACGTGGCGCAGTACCTCAAGTCCTTGTGACCGGAGCAAGGACCAGCAACGGGAAGGAGTAACGTCACGCCTTCCCTCCGCGCAATGCGTCCACCAACCAAAGAGGTTCGACATGCTGACTTATGCACTGATCGTGTTCGCGATTGCCGCCGTCGGCGGATTGCTGCTCGCCAGCAGCGTGCTGCGCGGCAGGCTGGCGCCGTGGGCGCTGTCGATCGGGCATGCCCTGCTCGGCGCGACGGGCTTGATCCTGCTGATCGTGACCGTGTTGCAGGGTTCGACGCCCGGTCGTGTCGCCGCCGCATTGGGCCTGCTGGTCGTGGCTGCGTTGGGCGGGTTCTACCTGGCATCGCTGCATCTGCGTGGCACGGTCGCGCCGAAGGCCGTGGTCTTCATCCATGCGGGCGTCGCCGTCGCCGGTTTCCTGACGCTATTGAGTGCCGTGCTGGCTTAGGCGGGCCGACGTACGCAGGCCTCGTCATGCGCCACCCGCTGCACCCGGCGCTGGTCCACTTCCCGATCGCGTGCTGGTCGCTGGCCACGGCCGGCGATTTGGCCAGCCTGTGGTGGGGACGGCCGGCATGGATGCTGGCAGGCGTGCTGCTGGTGGTGGGCACGGTGACCGCGATCGCAGCAATGGCGACCGGCATGGTCGAACTGTTGAAGGTCGGCGGCGACCATCCGCGACCCGCGACCTCAATCGCCACATGCTCCTGGCCATGGCCGCGTGGGGTCTGTACGCGGCGAGCCTGTTCCTGCGCCTGCAGGGCAGCGCGCTGGCACGGCCCGATGCGATCGGCCTGGGGCTGAGCGTGGCCGGTTTCATCTGCCTGTGCGCGACGGGCTGGCTAGGCGGGACGCTGGTCTATGGACATGGCCTCGGCATGAGGCGGCCTCCACGCACCTAGCGCAGCGGACGCGTGCGATGCCATTCGTCTTCGCCATCGGTCGATCCCGGACCCTAGACTGGCGCCATGGCCGTACCGTCCGTCACCGATCCGATCACGCGGCGTGCCGCTGCATTGATCCAGGACGCCTTCGAGGACTACAACGCCCGCTTCTCCGACATCACGCGGCGTGCGCGGCGCGGCTTCGAGCGGCGCGACTGGCGGCGCTCGCAGGCCGATGCGGTGGCGCGGATCGAGTTGTTCGATGCCTACCTGCCGGAAGCGATGGGTCGGCTCGAGGGCCTGCTGGAAGAACGGATCCGCTCGCGCGCGGTCTGGGCGGCGATGCGCGATGCGTTCGCGGCACGCATCGCCGCGCTGCCGGATCGGGCGCTGTACGAGACCTTCTTCAACTCGCTGTCGCGGCGCTTCTTCCTGACGCAGGGCGTGGCGCCGCGGATGGAATTCCACGCGCTCGACAGCGAGCCCGACGGTGATGCCGCATGTCCCGGCGAACTGGTGCGCTATCCGGCGCAGGAGGACATGGCAGCGCTGTGGCGCTCGATCCTCGCCGAGCACGCCTTCGGCAACGGCTACGCCGACCTGCAACGCAGCGCGCAGGCGATTGCCGAGACCGTCGAAACCCGGCTTGCGGCGCACGGCGAGGTGCCACATGCGATTGAGTTGCTGCGCACGATTTTCTATCGCGAGCGCCGCGCCTATCTCGTCGGTCGCGTCGAAGGCGCAACGCAGGCGTGGCCGCTGGTGGTGGCGCTGGTCAGCACGGCCGAAGGCGTGCGCGGTGATGCCGTGCTGAC
>JACMKK010000443.1 GCA_014380115.1 Luteimonas sp.
CGGTGCACGACGTGCCAATTTGATGATTTATTTGATAATCCGCAAATGCGCGCGTTTGCCTGCGGGGGTGGCGTCGTCAGGCGTGGAGGGCGGCGGCGAGTTGTCCGGATTGGCGCCGATGATGTCGTCTGGCAACGCCATGCCCTGTCCGGTTTCACGTGCATAGATCGCCAGAACCGCGGCCATCGGCACCATCACCGATTGGCTGACGCCGCCGAAGCGAGCAGTGAATGTGACCGCATCATTGCCCAGCTCCAATCGGGTCACCGCACGCCCGGCGATATTCAGGACCACCTTGCCGTCTTTCACCGCACTCGACGGTACCTGCACCGAAGGCTGCATCGCGTCGACCAGCAAGTGCGGCGTCATGCCGTTTTCGGCAATCCATTCGTAAAGTGCCCGCAACAGGTACGGGCGGTGACTCGTCATCCTCGGCGTCTCATCACTCATGCAAACACCTCGACGCCTCGCTTCAACTGGGACGATCACATCGACAAAACGTCTGTCGGGTCATGCCGGCATGTCGCGAAGTTTCTTTTCCTCATCCGTCAGGCTGCGCACGAATCCGGGGTTGCGGAAAATACGATTGCCATAATCCTCGATCGCCTTGCCGTCCTTGGGCATCGGAATCCCCAGCCATGGCAGGCGCCAGATGATCGGCGCCATCGCGCAGTCGGCCAGGCTCATTTCCGGATTGAGGAAGAACTTGCTGGCCTTGAACAGGGGCACGGACGCCAGCAACAGTTCCTTCAGGCGCTTGCGGCCGGCCTCGGCCTGTTGCTTGTTGCCGAGCTGGATCGCCTGCACCTGCGGCACCCAGTCGTGCTCGATGCGCAGCATCGCCAGGCGCAGGCGCGCACGCGACAGCGGATCCACCGGCATCAGCGGCGGGTGCGGGTAACGCTCGTCGAGGTATTCGCTGACCACCGACGCCGCGTACAGCACCAGTTCGCGCTCGACCAGGGTCGGCACCGAGTGGTACGGATTGAGGTCGATCAGGTCTTCCGGCGGGTTCTGCGGATCGACCGGGATCAGGTCGTAGGTCACGCCCTTCGCGGCCAGCACCAGGCGCGCGCGATGGCACAACACATCGTCCACGGAAGAGAACAGGGTCAGGGCGTTACGCATACGCGGGCTCGCAGCCATCATCGGCTTCTCCAACGACCGGATCCGCCGATCGCATCGACGCCGCCTGCCCCTTGCAAGCGGTCGCCACGGCCTCGAGTCGCCGCGCCCCCATGGAAACGCCCACGCTTAGTGGACGTCTTTCCAGTATTCCGATTTCAGCAGGAACGCCAGGAACGTGAAGAACGCCAGGAACAGGATCACCCACACGCCAAGGCTCTGACGTTTGAGTGCGGACGGTTCGCCGACGTACTCGAGAAAAGTGGTGATGTCGCGCGCGGTCTGGTCGAACTGCGCCGCGCTCTGGTTGCCGGGTTGCGCGAGTTCGAGATGCTCGACCGGCGTCTCGCCCGTGGCGGCATTGTGCTTGCCGTAGACCGGACGCTGCAGGCCCTGCATCTGCCACAGCGGATTCGGCATGGACGCATTCGGGAACAAGGTGTTGTTCCAGCCGAGCGGGCGTGATTCGTCGAGATAGAACGACTTCAGGTAGGTGTAGATCCAGTCGCTGCCGCGCACGCGCGAGATGACGCTCAGGTCTGGCGGCATCTTGCCGAACCACTTGTTCGCGCCGTCGACCGGCATCGCCACCTGCACCTGCTCGCCGAACTTGGCGCCGGTGAGGTTGAGGTTCTGCATGACCTCGTCCTCGGACAACGCCAGATCCTCGGCCATGCGCGAATAGCGCATGAACTTGAGCGAATGGCAGCCGGAGCAGTAGTTCATGTACAGCTGCGCGCCGCGCTGCAGCGACGCGGTGTCGCCGATGTCGGTCCCTGCCTGCTGCAGATGGCCGCCTTCGGCCGCCACGGCCGAGAACGACAGCAGCGCGCCGGCAACCAGCGTGAACAAGGTCTGGAAGGGCATCGTCTTACTCATGCATCGTCACCCGTTCCGGCACCGGCTTGGTTTTGTCGATCTTTGTCCACAGCGGCATGCTGATGAAGAAGGCGAAATAGAGGAAGGTCAGTACGCGGCCGATGATCGTTTCCACCGGATCGGTGCCCGGGCCGGCGCCGATCTTGCCGAGCCACAAGAAGCAGATCGCGAGGATGCCGAGCATCACTTTCGACAGCAGGCCACGGTAGCGATAGGACTTGACCTTGGCGCGATCGAGCCACGGCACGAGGAACAGCACCGCGATCGCCGAGAACATCACGATGACGCCGCTCAGCTTGTGCGGGATCACGCGCAGCATCGCGTAGTAAGGCGTGTAGTACCACACCGGCTTGATGTGCTCCGGCGTCACCAGGCGATTGGCCTCGACGAAGTTGTCGTGCTCGAGGAACCAGCCACCGAACGCCGGCGCGAAGAAGATGATGAACGCGGCGAGGATCAGGAAGAAGCCGACTGCGACCAGGTCGTGCACGGTGTAGTACGGGTGGAACGGGATGCCGTCGGCGGGTTTTTCCGGATCCCAGCGATTTCCCTTGGGGCCCTTCTTGATCTCGACACCGTCGGGATTGTTGGACCCCACTTCGTGCAGCGCGCCGATATGCAGCACGACCAGCAGCAGCAACACCAGTGGCAACGCGATCACGTGCAATGCGAAGAAGCGGCCGAGGGTGGCGTCGCCCGGCAGGTAGTCGCCCATGATCCATTCGGTCAGGCCGGTGCCGATCACGGGGATCGCGCCGAACAGCGAGATGATGACCTTCGCGCCCCAGAACGACATCTGGCCCCACGGCAGCACGTAGCCCATGAAGGCTTCGGCCATCAGCACCAGGTAGATCAGCATGCCCAGGATCCACACCAATTCGCGCGGCTTCTGGTAGCTGCCGTACATCAAGCCGCGGAACATGTGCAGGTAGACGACAATGAAGAACAGCGAAGCGCCGGTGCTGTGCATGTAGCGAATCAGCCAGCCCCACTCCACGTCGCGCATGATGTACTCGACCGACGCGAACGCTTCGTCCGCTGCCGGCTTGAAGTGCATCGTCAGGAAAATGCCGGTCAGGATCTGGTTGACCAGCGCCACGAGCGCGAGCACGCCGAAGTAGTACCAGAAGTTGAAGTTCTTCGGCGCGTAGTACTCGGTCATGTGCTTGCGGTACACCGGCATCATGCCGGGTGCGCGCGCGTTGACCCAGTCCATCAGGTTGTTGGTCGTGCGGGTGATGAGATTGGCCATGGCTTATGCCGCTCCCGTGCTTTTCGACTGCGGGGGATCGACGCCGATGATGATCGTGCCGTCGTTCTCGTAGTGGTGCGGCGGCACCAGCAGGTTGATCGGCGCGGGAACGCCCTGGAACACGCGGCCGGCCATGTCGAACTTGGACTTGTGGCAGGGGCAGAAGTAGCCGCCCTTCCACTCCGGATCGAACGGCTCGGGCTTGATCTCGGCCTTCATTTCCGGCGAGCAGCCCAGGTGCGTGCACAGGCCGACCAGCACCGAGATCTCCGGCTTGATCGAGCGCAGTTCATTGCGGGCATAGGCCGGCTGCTGGTCGGCGTTTTCCGATTCAGGATCGCGCAGGCGGCTGTCCAGCGTCGGCAGGATCTCGAGCAGGGCCTTGGAGCGCTTCACGATCCAGATCGGCTGCCCGCGCCACTCGAAGACCAGGCGTTGGCCTTCCTCCAGCGCGCTGATGTCCGCGATCACCGGTGCGCCGGCCAGCTTGGCGCGCGCACTCGGATTCCACGACTTGATGAACGGTATGGCCGCGAAGCCCGCACCGACGGCACCGACCACGACCGTGCTGGCCGTCAGGAAGCGGCGCCGCCCATTGTCAACAGGATCCTTGACCCCTTCATTCGCCATCCGGCACTCCGCAAATCTTCTGGTCGCTAGTCATTGGCTGCCACGCACCGACCCCACACGGGAATCGGCCGCAAAGACGGCGAAGTGTAACGGAACGCTGAATCTGCCGACAATCTTTTGGCGGCCTTGAGCGGTTTGGTGGCTATTTGCTGGCCAGATTTCCGCGGTAACGATCGGCCAGCACGCCCACGCGTTCGACGTAGCGGCGGGTCTCGCTATAGGGCGGCACGCCCTTGTATTTGTCGACCGCACCTTCACCGGCGTTGTAGCCGGCGGCCGCCAGGGTGAGGTTGCCGTTGAAGCGCTTCAGCAGCCAGGCGAGGTATTGCACGCCGCCCTGGATGTTCTGGGCGGCGTCGAAGGCATTGCCGACGCCGAAACGGCGCGCGGTCGCCGGCATTAGCTGCATGAGGCCCTGCGCCCCGACCCGCGACAGCGCATTCGGATTGAACGACGACTCGGCATGGATGATGGCGCGCACGATCGCCTCGTCGACGCCGTGCTGGCGCGCCGCGGCGCTGATCTCCGCCTGGTACGCGGCCATGTTGAGGCGCAGCGTGCCGAAATTGACGCCGGGCCGGGAACTGCAGGCGTAGCAGGTTTCGAGGAAACTGTATTTGATGGTGCGGACCGCACTCGTGCCGGACACGCCCTTCGGTGCCTTGCTGGTGTAGTGGCGCACGCCGTCCTTGATATAGGAGTAGACCTGTCCTTGCACCAGGCGCGGGGTCTGGTACGGCCGTGGCGAGGGAATGGCCGGGGCCTTGGCCTGCGCGGGCAAGCTGGCCGATGCGGGCGAGCCTTCCACTGCATTGGCCGGCGTCACGCTGCCGACGGCAGCTGGGCTCGGCGCCGACATCCAGGCAGCTGGCGCGGGTGCCTTGTACTTCTTGCTGGCCGTGTAGCTGCTGACCGCGGTGCACTTGGCGCCGGCGACCTTCTTGCTGGAGTAGCTGCGGCCGCCATCGGCGCTGTCGCAACGGTAGACGGTGCCGGCTACGGCCGGAGCGGCCGCCAGCACACACAAGATCGTCAGTAAGCCCCGGACCCCCATCATTGCGGCGGAGTGTCCCCCGTTCCCGGGGCCTTGCCAAGTCCTTGAAACGTGATGGAAAGTCGGGAAACGGACATTGCTGACTCGCTTGCGCACCTGCGCACCTGTTCTCCGACTAACGCGGCGCACGGCCCGGACCGGACGGCCGGGCATACACTAGCGCCCGCCTTTGCGTCCGATGTCCCCTCCACCTCCGGCCCGGAATCACCGCCGCGCCCCCGGAACCGCCATGACAGAAGCCGACCTCCTGCCCGCTCCGGCGCATGCCCCGCGCGCTTCCGCACTCGACGAGACCTCTGACAAGCCGCTGTCGCCCCCAGCCAGGGGCAAGCTGTTCATCGAGACCCACGGCTGCCAGATGAACGAGTACGACTCGGCCAAGATGGCCGACGTCCTCGCCGCCAGCGACGGCCTGGAGTTGACCACCG
>JACMKK010000444.1 GCA_014380115.1 Luteimonas sp.
CCCCGAAATCCACCAGGACACGACCCATGGACGCGCGCAAGAAACCCCCTTCGACCACGCCCCGACCCACCGAACCGGACAGCAAGCCAGACGGCAAACCCGACTGCAGGATCGACATCCAGATCGACAGCCGCGGCGACGTCAACATCTACAACTGCACGGCGCCCTGCGCAGGCGGCGGCAAACCAAGTCCGCCGAAAGACGAACACTGCTGTCCGCCGGTGGCGTCCGGCGCCTGCATACCGGCCTCGCTCGGGGCCAAGCCCAAGCAGAGCCGCCGCCGCAAGCTCGACAAGCTGCTCGCCAACACCCGCGTGCCGAGCGCGTTCGGCGCCTCGTTCTTCCATCTGACGCGTCGCTACCTCGCCGGCAAGACCGCGGCAAACGCGCTGGAGGAACGCGCCTTCGCCACCATGGGCCGGCTGTCGCCGGACCTGCAGCGGGTGCTGGCCTGCGCGAACGATTCCTTCGACGCGCTGTCCCCCGGCGAGCGCGACCGCCTGTTCTCCTCCGACCTGCCGCACGACGTCGAGCAGCCGCTCGCGATCGACCAGCTGACGCAGGCCGTCGCGCAGGAACTCGCCGCCAACGTCGGCATCCAGGTATTCGACGATGCCGGCTGCGCCACCGAAGAGCATCCGGGCAAAGTGCGCACGCTGCCGCACCCAGGCGGCGAATTCCCGCCGGCCCCGGTGCGGGTCTGCCGCATCAACGGCCTGCGCACGGGGACCTTCCTGCCGCCGCTGGCGCCGGGCGATTACACGCCGGACGAGATCCAGCAGGACTGCCAGGTCCTCCCCGACGGCAGCGTGACGTGCGAAGTGCAGAACACCGACTGTCAGGCGGGAACCGCCACCGACGGCACCTGCCTGCGACTGCAGGAGATCGAGGCCGGCCGTGCCGTGCTGGTGGAGGGCGTGAACTTCTCCAGCGTCGATACCAAGGTGCGCATCGTCGACGTGGCGACGTTCAACGACGTGCGCGACGTCGACGCCCACGTCTGCGGCGACGACGAGACGCCGCTGACGGACCCCGTCAGCGGGACGCCGATCACCGACTGCCGCGTGCACGACCGCCTCACCTTCCGCCTGCCGGACGATCTGGCGCCCGGCCTGTACGACTTCCAGGTCATGGTGCCGAATGTCGCTGGCGTCCCGGGATGGGGCGACACGCTGTTCTCGGACGGCCACCGCATCTTCGTCGTGCCGCCGTCGACCGCGCGCTTCCAGATCGTCAGCGAGAGCCTGCATGCGCGCGAGGAGACCTCGCCGGCGTCGTTCGGCTCGGACGAGGTCGGCATCAAGATTCTCGCGGTGGCGCTGTTCCCGGACCTCACCACGAGCGAGGCGCAGGTGCCCAACGGCGGCAATCCGATCCGCTTCGGCGACGTCGACAGCGGCGAGACGCGCGCGATGAACCACCTGCTGTTCGCGCACCAGCAGCCGATCCTCGGCGGCGCGCTGTCGATCCTGGGCTTCGAGGTGGACGGTGAAGACGCGTTCGAGAAGCAGATCGACAACTTCACCGATGCTTTCATCGAAATCCTCAAGATCGAGCTGGAATTCCTCAAGGACCACCTCAAGGACGCCGCCGCCATCGCCGAAAAACTCGCCGAGTTCGGTCTGGCCGGCGCGATCGCCGCCGCCATCGCGATCGCCGTGGTGCTCGCGATCAGCGTGTTCGTCGCGCTGTGGGCGCCGGCTGACCTGATCATCGAGGACACGATCGGCCCGACCGTGGGCGAATTGGTGGCGCTGACCAGCGTCAACTTCCCGCTGCCGGCGCCGAGCGAGCACATCACCGGCGGCGGCATCAAGGTGAAGGTGACACCGCTGGAGAAGATCCCGCAGCAGTACCGCGAGCGCCGCGAGTACATCAGCGACGACGAGGACAGCCGCTACGAGATCGTGTTTCGCTACAACCGCCTCGCCTAGGCGAGGCGGTGAAAGCCCATCTCCCACCGGGGCGATGAGGCTGCGCGAGCCAGGCCCTGGCGGCCTGGCTCGATGGCTCCGGACGCGAGCGCGAAGCGCTCCGCTTTCCCAGTCGGGCTACATCCATCACTGCGCCTGTCGGCACGACACTACGCAAGGATCGTTTTGTCCGCGCAACATGCGCTTTAGCGCGCGGCGGCACCTATGTCGCGATTGCTCGCCCTCGCTCGCGGGAACCCGGGCCCGTGCGCTTCCATCGACAAGTTGTGCCCACGAACGCAACCGCCCGCCTAACGTGACTATGGCGGTGGGCGTGATTCGCAGGGATGCTTGCGTCCTTATCCTCTTGGCAACACCGAGGGCTCAAGGCCGCGACAGGCCGCGCGGAACACGCGGATTGCCGAGCGCAGGAACATCAGCAAGAGAAGGGCAGCGACGATCAGGTCGGGCCAACCGGCCCCGAACAACCAAACGCCCACCGCAGCCGCAAGCACGGCGAATCCTTCCCAAACGTCGTTGCGCGAGCACTCCCACGCCGAGGCCATGTTGACGTCGCCGTGGCGATGGGGCGACAGCAGGTACAAGCAGAAGCCGTTCGCACCAAGATTCAGCAAGGCCGCCGCGCCGATCGTCTCGAA
>JACMKK010000445.1 GCA_014380115.1 Luteimonas sp.
GGAGATGATCCGCCTGCTGACCGAGGAGAAAGATGCCATCAAGGTCTTTGTAGAGGTTGGACAAGAATGAAAACGGCACTCTGCCCGCTCTGTGGGCGGACGAGCACGCGTCCTGTGCTCGACGAGGTGGAATGGCTTGCGCCCGCGCTCGTCGAGCGGCTGTTAGGCGCAAATCCTCGCTGGCGTCAGCGCGACGGTGCCTGCCCGGCCTGCGTGCAGCAACTGCTGCTTGAATCGCTGCTGCAGGGCGGCGAGGTGGTGCTGCACGAGCGCATCCAGGCCGTGTGGCCGCTCGATGCAGAAGCGGCATTTGGGGCGCTGCCCACGCCACTGCGCATGCACGCCGACCCGCGCTACACCGGGCGCGGGCAGACGCTCGCGCTGATCGACTCGGGCTTCTACCCGCACCCTGACCTGATGCGGCCCCTCAACCGCATTCGTGCCTGGGTCGATGTTGGCACGACGACGCCACACGTGCTGCGCTTCGGGGCAAACGATGTGCCACAATGGCCGCGTTGGGGCGCGGGCGATGGGCCGCAGTGGCACGGCCTGATGACGAGCGCGGTGGCGGCCGGCAACGGCTGGCTGAGCCACGGCTTCTACCGTGGCATGGCGCCCGACGCCGCTGTAGTGCTGATCCAGGTCCGCGAACCGTCTGGCCATATTGGTAACGCGGCTATCGCACGCGCGCTGGAATGGCTGCTCGTCCACGGTCGCCAGCTCGGCGTTGGCGTGGTCAGCTTGTCGGTGAGCGGCGACGTGACCGAGCCGCTCGCCGGCAATCCCGTGGATATGGCTGTGGCGGCGCTCGTCGACGCGAACATCACGGTCATCGCTGCGGCTGGCAACGACGGGGTGCGGCATCTTGTTCCGCCGGCCACCGCGCCTGGGGCGCTGACAGTAGGTGGCCTGGATGATATGAACACCTTCGATCACGCGGCGCGGGCGTTGTGGCATAGCAACTATGGCGCGGCGGGGAGTCTTGGCAAGCCCGAGGTCGTGGCGCCAAGCATCTGGGTGGTCGCGCCACTCCTGCCTGCAACGGACGCCGCAACCGAGGCCGCGGCGCTGTTTGCCCGCCGCGCGGGCGGCGACGCGCACGCCGAACCACTGATCGAGGCGCGTAAGCTGGTGACGCCCCATTACCAGCACGTCGACGGCACCAGCTTCGCGGCGCCGCTGGTCGCTGGCATTGTCGCCTGTATGCGCGAGGCCGACCCCGCGCTCACGCCACAGCGCGTGCGCGCGGTGCTGGTGGCATCCGCCGAGCCGGTTGCGGGTGCCTCGCTGGAACGGCAAGGCGCGGGCGCGGTGCATGCCGCATATGCAATTGCCGGTGTGCTCGCAAAAACGTAGGGCGTTCACACGCAGAGCGCAGCACAGCCTGCGGGATCAGCCCTTGTGCGTCGTGCGTATTTCGATCTCGCTGTGCAGCGTGCGATGCACGGGGCACTTGTCGGCGATCTCGCGCAGGCGCTGGCGCTGCGCTGCGTCGAGTGGGCCGATAAACTCCAGCTCGCGCTCGATCTGGTCGATCTTGCCGTTTTTCGTCTCGCATTCCTCGCAGTCGGCGGCGTGGATTTTCTGGTGGCGCAGCCGCGCGACCGCATACTCAAGCGGCCAGCCCTTGCGGTCGGCATACAGCTGCACGGTGATCGTCGTGCAGGCGCCGAGCGCGGCGGCCAGCAGGTCGTAGGGCGTTGGCCCCTGGTTCGTGCCGCCAGCCGAGGTTGGCTCGTCGGCGCCGAGATGGTGGCCGTTGGCAGCGATCTCGGTGAAGAAGCCGCCCCGCGCTGTGCGCACAACCACCCTGCCATCAGACTCGTCAGATGGCTGCTCCTCGACTGCTTGCGTCACATAGCGGCTGGCCCAGGCCGCGATTGTCGCGCCGACATAGCGCGAGTCGCGCGGGTTGGAAAGCAGGTGGTCAGCCTGGTCGAGCGACAAGAAGCTCTTGGGGTGGCGCGCCTCTGCGAAGATATGCGCTGCATTCTCGATGCCCACCACGGTGTCGAACGGGGCGTGGCAGATCAGCAGCGCCTTGCCTAGATGCTGGATCGTGGCGCGCATGCGCGCCGTGTCGAGGTCGTCGAGAAACTGCTGTGTGATGGTAAAGGTGCGCCCCGCCAGCGTGACCGCTGCGCGGCCCTCAGTCGCGATGGCTGCGTCCGCATCGACGAGCAGTTTGCGCACGTGGGCGGGGTCGCAGGGCGCGCCAATCGTGACGACAGCCGTCACGTCGGGCAGGCGCGCGGCAGCGTGCAGCACGGCAGCTCCGCCAAGCGAGTGGCCGATCAGCAGCTGCGGGGCAGCGTATTCGCGCGCGAGGAATGCCGCCGCCTCGACTAGGTCGCCGACATTCGATGAAAAGTTGGTGTCGGCGAAGTCGCCCTCGCTTTCGCCCAAGCCGGTGAAGTCGAAGCGCAACACCCCGATGCCGGCCCTGGTGAGCGCGCGGCTGATGTTGGTGATGGCGGTCAGATTCTTCGAGCAGGTAAAGCAGTGCGCGAACAGGGCGTAGGCGCTGGGCGCATCGTCGGGCGGCAGGTCGAGCCGGGCCGCGAGTTGCTGGCCGGCGGCGTTGGGAAAGGTCAGCTTCTTGGTCGGCATTGGGCGCTCCTTTTCGCAGCATCTGGCGCAGTTCCTAGCGAGTCGTGTGTGGGCCTAACCGGAGCACGCGCTCCACCTCGTACTGGATTGTGCGGTGTGAGGCGCGCACCTCCTCGGCGATCAGCATAACGCCAGCCAGAAAGATCGCCATAGCGAGGAGAAACACGATCAGCGCCGCAGTCGCAGCCGCAGCTGCGCTCGTCGCCACCGCGACCGCGATCACGAACATGTTGCCGATAAAGGCGATCATGGCATAGTAGACGGCCAGCACCGCGCCGTGGGCTAGGCGATGGCGCCGCAACAGCAGTGGGATCTGTACGTCGATCTCGGTGAGCCGCTCTTCGGCATAGGCGTCCGAGCCGCGCTGCGCAGCGTCGCCCGCCGGCATCACCGGCACGATCGGCACGCCCAACGACCGCAGCAGATCGAGCCGCTCGCGCGTCATCAGGCGCAGGCGGTCGTTGATCGCCGCGTAGCGCGACTGCAGCGCGCCGAGCGTGATCGCGCAGGCCGTGATCATCACCACCGGCGCGATGATGA
>JACMKK010000446.1 GCA_014380115.1 Luteimonas sp.
AGCACCAGCGGGATCGACAACGCGACTACCAGGCCGGTGCGGAAGCCGAGCGAGAAGAAGCTTACCAACAGCACGATCGCGACCGCCTCGGCTAGCACGCGCACGAATTCCTCGACCGAAGTCTCCACCGCGAGCGGCTGATCGCTGACCTTGCGCAGTTCCATGCCGACCGGCAGCGTCTTCTGCAGGCGCTCGAACTCGGTGCGCAGCGTGTCGCCGAGGCGCAGGATGTCGCCGCCGTTCTTCATCGCCACCGCGATTCCGATCGCGTCCTCGCCCATGAAGCGCATGCGCGGCGCTGGCGGATCGGAGAAGCCGCGGCGCACCGTGGCCACGTCGCCGATGCGGAAGGTGCGGTCGCCGACGCGGATCGGGAAATCGCGGATCTCCTCGACCGTTTCGAACCTGCCGGCTACCCGCAGCTGCACGCGGTCGGTGGGCGTCTCGAAGAAGCTCGCCGAAGCGATCACGTTTTGCTGGTCGAGCGCGCTCTGTACCGCGGTCAGCGGCACGCCGAGCGTGGCCAGCTTGGTGTTGGACAGCTCGATGAAGACCTTCTCGTCCTGCAGGCCGAGCAGTTCGACCTTGCCGACGTCGGGCACGCGCTGCAGCTCGAGTTCGATGCGCTCGGCATAGTCCTTGAGCACCGCGTAGTCGAAACCCTCGCCGGTGATCGCATAGATGTTGCCGAAGGTGTCGCCGAACTCGTCGTTGAAGAACGGCCCGACCACGCCCTGCGGCAGCGTCTGGCGGATGTCGCCGACCTTCTTGCGCACCTGGTACCAGAGCGTCGGCAACTCCTTCGACAGCATCGAGTCGCGGGCGACGAAGATGATCTGCGATTCGCCCGGGCGCGAGTACGAGCGGATGTACTCGTACTCCCCGGTTTCCATGAGCTTCTTCTCGATGCGGTCGCTGACCTGGCGCGCGACCTCATCGGCGGTCGCGCCCGGCCACAGCGTGCGCACGACCATGATCTTGAACGTGAACGGCGGGTCTTCCGACTGCCCCAGGCGCTGGTAGGACCAGGCGCCGATCAGCGCGAACGCGACGATGGCATACAGCACCAATCCGCGGCTACGCAGTGCCCATTCTGAGAGGTTGAAGCGCATGGCTCAGTCCTCGCGGGCGACGCGCGTTGCGGCCGGCAGCACAGGTTTGTTATCCCGGTCGACGGGTTCCGCGAGCTGCCCTTCGCGCAACAAATGGCCACCGGCCACGACGATCCATGCATCGGGCTGCAATCCGCCGAGCACCGCCACGCGCGATTCGCCGAACGGACCGACGCGCACCGGCGCCAAGTGCACGCGGCGGGTCTTGCGGTCGACGACCCAGACCGCTGCGCTGCCGTTGGCGCGCTGCACCGCGGACAGCGGCACGCTCAAGGCTGCGCGCAGCCCGTCTTCCTGCACGTAGACGCGCGCGCTCTGGCCGAGCTCGACCGCTTGTGCGGCGTCGCCGGCCAGCGCGATGCGTGCGGCGTAGGTGCGCGCCTGCGCGTCTGCGGCAGGCGCGATCTCGCGGATCGTGCCGGGCAGGCGCTGGCCGGGGGCATTCCAGAGTTCGACCAGAACCGGTTGCCCGACGCTGAAGCTGCGTATGCGTGATTCTGGGAACGCGATCGCGACCTCGCGGCCGGCATCGCCAGCCAGCGTGAATACCGTCTGGCCTGCGGCGACCACCTGACCGGCTTCGGCCTGGCGCGTTGCAATGGCGCCGTCACGCGGCGCGCGCAATTGCGTATACGCGGCCTGATTGCTCGCCACGTCGAGGTTGGCGCGGGCTGCGCGCGCCTGCCCCTCCGCGGCGCGATAGGCC
>JACMKK010000447.1 GCA_014380115.1 Luteimonas sp.
CGCATGCGCCGACACCTGCGGCGGGCGCGTGCGCGCGCCGACCACGATGACATCGCCCGGACGCAGCGCGCGCCATTCGGTGGCGATCAGTTCCGGGCCCTCGAAGCGAATGGCCACCGGCGCCGCCAGCGCGCGCCATGGCCCGAGCGCCGGCAACGGGTCGTCGAGGAAAGGTTGCTCGGCGCGATCGAGCAGGCGCGGCAACCAGGCATAAGGCAGCCGCAACTTGCCGCGGTGGCGCGGCGGCGCCGACAGCGCGACGTCGGCATCGCGGATCGCGAAATCCAGCCACAGCCGTGCGTCCGCGTCGCCGTCGTCATCGCCGTCGTCTGCGCCATCCACGGAACCATCCACGGGAATCAATGCCACGCCCAGACCATCGCTCAACCGCATCAGCTGTGCTTCGTGCGCCAGGCTCCACGCCAGCAGGCGCGATCGGCCGCTGTAGTCGCTCCAGTGCAGGGCATCGTCGGCCGCGGCGCCGTCATCGGACGACAGGTCGAGCGCCAGTGGCACGCTGTCGCCTTCGAGCGCGAACGTGGAACGCGCCGCACCGGGCGCGCCCGGCGCGAACGTCAGCGTGCCGCCGTCGCGCAGCGCCCAGTGCTGCGATGCGGCGAAGAAGTCGCGCAAGGCCTCGGCGTGCGTCGCCTGCAGGTGTGGGATGCGGCCACGCAGCGGGCCGGCCTCGTGATCGTGCTTGCCTGGGCTCGTCTTGGCGACGCGCGCCGTGGATTTCCTGCGACTGCTTTCAACCATGCCCGAGTGCCACCTTCATCAGTTCGGGGAGCGAGCGTACCCCGAGTTTGTTCATCATGTTCGCGCGATGCAGTTCGACGGTCTTGATGCTGATGCCGAGGATGTCGGCGATGATCTTGTTTGGCTTGCTCGCCACCACCAGGTCGAGCACCTGCCGCTCGCGCGGACTGAGCTTGCCGAGCAGCTCGTCCTGCACGTTGGCGCCGTTGTGGTGGCGCGCCTTCGACAAGGCCACGCGGATCGCATCGATCAGCGCGTCGTCGCTGAAGGGTTTCTCGAGGAAATTCGACGCGCCCTTGCGCATCGCCTCCACCGCCAGCGGCACGTCGCCGTGCGCGGTCACGAACACCAGCGGGACCATGCAACCGCGCCGCAGCAGTTCCTCCTGCAGTTGCAGCCCGCTCATCTCGGGCATGCGGATGTCGGAGATCAGGCATTCCGGCGCGTCGCCGTGGCGCTCGCCGCAATAGGCGGAGATGAATTCCGGTCCGGAGGCATAGGCATGCGTTTCGAAGCCGGCCGTTTCCAGCAGCCAGGCGGTCGAGTCGCGGAAGCCGTCGTTGTCGTCGACCAGGTAGACGCGCGTGTCAGGCATGGCGGCGGTCCCGTCCTCGAAATTCCGCATGCCGCGGCGCGTCTGCGTGCATCATGCGCGGCCCTCCGCACGCGGCAGGGTGAAACCGAAGACGCTGCCGCCGCCTTCGCGTGGCTCGAAGAACAGGCGGCCCTCGTGGTATTCGATGATCGAGCGGCAGATCGCCAGGCCGATGCCGAGGCCGTCGATCTTGGTGGTGAAGAACGGCGAGAACAACTGGTCCTGCTCGGCGCTGGACAGGCCGGCGCCGCGGTCGCTCACGCGTACCTCGATCTGGCCGTCCAGGTTCACGCGGCCTTCGACGCGCAGCTCGCGCCGCGCCGCCGTGGTTTCGCGCATCGCTTCGATCGCGTTCTTGACCAGGTTCAGCAACACCTGCTCGATCATCACCCGATCCGCATAGACGGCCGGCAGCGTCGGTGCCAGGGCCACGTCGATGCGCAACTGCAGGCGTTCGGCCTCCAGCCGCAACAGTTCCAGGACCGTCGCGGCGATCGCGGAGAGATCGTGCGCATCGCGTCGCGGCTCGCGCGCGCGCACGAACTCGCGCACCCGCGAGATCACCGCGCTGGCGTGCTCGGCCTGGGTGCGCGCGGCCAGCAGTGCGCGTTCGACTTGCACCGGCCCGCCGGCCTGGTCGACCAGGCGCAGGCTGCCGTTGAGGTAGTTGATGATCGCCGCGAGCGGCTGGTTGAGCTCGTGCGCCAGCGTCGCCGCCATCTCGCCGACCGACATCAGCCGCGAGGTGAACAGCAGCTTCTCCTGCTGGCTCTTATGCGTATCGAGCGTCTCGATGCGTTCGCTGATGTCGACGGCGGTCAGCAGCGCGAGCGCGCGCCCGGCGATCTCCAGGTCGCTCCAGTGCAGCGTATACCAGCGCCCGCTGTGCGCGACGTGGACCTCGCGCGGTTCGGCGGCGTCGGCCTCGGCGCCGTGCAGGCTTTCCAGCAGACGATCGCGATGGGCATGCCCCGGGATCGCAGCGAACTCGTCGTGGAAGCGCCGGTTCGCCGCGACCAGCACGGCGCTGTCGCGCGCGAAGGCCGCGCAGGCGAACGGCACTGCGTCGAGGATCTGCTCGAGGGCGACGAGCGCGGTTTCGGGTAAAGCCGCTGCGGCCTCGGTTTCGGGTAAAGCCGCTGCGGCCTTGTCCGCGCGCGCGCGGCGCGGCGCGGCCGGGGC
>JACMKK010000448.1 GCA_014380115.1 Luteimonas sp.
CTCGCGTTCTATCTGAAGGGCAAGGTCAAGGGCAAATACCTGATCACCGCGCAGGCCGACACGCAGGAGCGTGAGGTCGAGGAACTGTTCAGCGGCTTCTGGGACGCCGATCCGCAGGACATCTTCCGCCGCCTCGATCCGGATCTGTATTACCCGGTCTACGGCGACGACTCGACCACCTACCGCGACGTCGACACCCAGGGCCGCCTGTACGTGCGCGTCGACTGGGACAAAAACCAGGCGCTGTGGGGCAACTTCAACACCGGCATCACCGGTACCGAATACGGCCAGTACACGCGCGCGCTGTACGGCGGCGCGTTCAACTGGCGCTCGCAGCGCGACACGCAGTACGGTGCGCCGGGCAGCGAAGTCCGCGTGTTCGGCTCCGAAGCGCAGACCGCACCGGGCCACAGCGAATTCATCGGCACCGGCGGCAGCTTGTACTACCTCAAGCACACCGACCTGCTGCCTGGCTCGGACCGGCTCGTGCTCGAAATCCGCGACAGCACCACCGGCCGTGTCGAGAACCGCGTCGAGCTGCTGCGCGGCGCAGATTACGAAATCGACGAGTTGCAAGGCCGCATCCTGCTGACGCGTCCGCTGTCGCAGGTCACGCGCGAGAACATTCCGACGCTGACCCGCGACGCGCCGCTCGACGGCTTCGCGCAGATCCTGCTCGCCGATTACGAATATGTGCCGACCGGCTTCGACCCGGACGACGTGACCGCAGGTTTCCGCGGCAAGCATTGGTTCGGCGATCACGTCGCCATCGGTGCCACGTACGTCGACGAGAACCGTGCCGGCGAGGACTACTCGTTGCAGGGCGCGGACATCACTTTGCAGGCCGGTCGCGGCACTTACCTGAAACTGGAACAGGCCAGGTCCGAAGCCACCAGCGTGCCGGTGTTCTTCTCCGACAACGGCGGCCTGAGCTTCACCCAGTTCAATTCGGGATTGGGCGCACGCGAAGGCGATGCCAGCAGTGCCGAGGCGCGCGTCAACTTGAAGGAACTCGGTTGGACGCAGCTCGACTGGTCGGCGGGCGCCTGGTGGCGGCAAGTCGATGCCGGCTTCTCTGTCGCGCGCTCGGACCAGGGCTTCGACATCGAGGAACACGGCGCAGAAGTGCGCGGCCTGGTCACCGAAGACTTCCAGATCTATTCGCGTTACAGCCGTGCCGAACGCGGCCTGGAGTCGCTGACGCAGGCACAGCTCACCGGCGAATGGCGCATCCGCGACGGCAGCACGCTCAGCGGCGAGTTGCGCCGGGTCGACGAGAACCAGCTCAGCGGCGACGCCGTCGGCGTGCTGGCCGCGATCCGCTACCTGCAGCGCATCGGCAGCAAGGTGGAGTTGTATGGCACCGCGCAGGTCACGGTCGACGATGACGACGGCAGGTACGCCGACAACGATGCGCTGACGCTCGGCGGCAAGTATTTGTTCGGTCAGCTGTCTACGGTGGGCGCCGAAGTCACCAGCGGCGACCGCGGCGACGCAGCACAGGTCAACGCCGAATATCGCCTGTCGCCGGAGCATTCGCTGTACGGCGCCTACACCTATTCGACCGATACCACGCAATACGATCCGCTGTTCAACAACAAGCTCAATCCGGGCTGGACGTTGGGCCAGCGTTGGCGCCTGTCGAACCAAGTCAACATGTTCAACGAAAGCCAGTACCTGAAGGCACCGAACGAGTCCGGGCTGGCGCACACCTTCGGTATGGATTTCTACCCGGGCGAAGGCTGGAACCTCGGCTTCACGCTGCAGACCGCCGAACTCGACAACAGCGTCGGCCAGGTCGACCGCAATGCGGTCAGCGTCAGCGGCGGCCGCACCTCGGTCGACACGCAGTGGCAGAGCAAGCTGGAATGGCGCCGCGACACCGGCGCCGAGCGCCGCGAGCAGTGGGTCACGACCAACCGCCTGCTGCACAAGGTCAACGAAAGCTTCCGCATCGCCGCGCGCGTCAACTACTCCGAGACCGAAGACCAGCTGCTGGCCGCGGCCGGCGCCAAGTTCATCGAAGGCAATCTCGGTTTCGCCTGGCGTCCGTTCGACAGCACGCGCTGGGCCTTGCTCGGCAAGTACACCTATCTGTACGACGTCTCGTCGTTGCAGCAGGTCGGCGACAACGTCGCGTTCTACGACCAGCGCAGCCAGGTGCTGTCGCTGGAAGGCGTGTACAACCCCGACAGCCGCTGGGAATTCGCGGCCAAGCTGATGCGTCGCGAAGGCGAAGTGCGCTTCGGCCGATTGGGCGGGCAATGGGCCGATGCGGCTGCCACGTTCGCCGCCGGCCAGGTGCGTTACGAGTTGGGCGACGTCTGGCACGCGCTGGCGGAATACCGTTGGCTCGACGTGACCGACGGCGGCACGCGGCAGGGCTTCCTGGCCGGCATCGATCGCGACCTGGGCCGCAACTTCCGCATCGGCGTGGGCTACAACTTCACCGATTTCAGCGATGACCTCACCGACTTCGACTACGACCACAAGGGCGTTTTCCTGAACGTGGTCGGCAGTTACTAGAGCATCGGCAGCGTCAGGAGCTATCGTGAAAAACACTCGCGCCACCCGGATCAAGCTGACGGCCGCATGCCTTGTCGCCGCCTCGGTGTTCTCGTTGCCGGCCCTCGCGCAGGTCCAGCGCACCTTCGTCAACCTCGGCTTCGAGCAGCCGGTGCTGACCGGCAACAGCTGCTACCTGATCTTTTCCGCCACCGCGGTGGACGGGTGGGTGACCAACCACACCAACAATGTCGTCCAAGGCAGTTGCACGCTGGCCGGCTTTCCTACCGGCGCAGCCATCACTCAACCGATCGAATACTGGCGCGGCCCGAACTTCGGTGGCGTGCCGCCGCGGACAGGCAATCAGCACGCCGAACTCAATGCCTACGAGGCTTCGCGGCTGTCGCAGACGATCTGCCTGACGCCCGGCGAGCAGATCGACTGGAGCCTGAGCCATCGCGGCCGTAATAGCGCCACGGTCCCCGACACCATGAGTTTCAACATCGACAGTCTGGTGAACAGCGTCGCGGTGGTGGCGACGACCACCAATGGCGGCGGCCTCGCGCCATCCTGTCCGGACAGCGGTGGCGTCGACAATGTCAGCTGCACGTTCGCTGCAGGCCCCAACGGCTGGCGCGATTATTCCGGCAGCTTCATCTGGAACGGCACCGCAGGCAATCACAACTTCGGTTTTCAGGCGACCGATGGGGTGGGCTCGGGCAACTTCCTGGACCAGATCCAGGTGACGCTACGCCCGTATATCGAATTCAACCCATCCAGCTTCAGCACGCGCGAGGGACAGGCCGCATCCTTACCGCAGATCCGCATCAGCGGCACCGTGCCTGCGGGCGGCATCACCGTCCTGGCCACCATCACCGGCGGTACCGCCACGCTCGGTAGTGATTTCACGACCGGCAGCGGCACGACCACGGTCGATATCGCCATTCCGGCCGGGGCCTACGACAACAGCCTGATCAACTTGCCGATCACCGGCATCAGCAACGATACGGTCGTCGAGGACAACGAGACGGTCACGATACAACTGCAACCCAGCGTCGCCGCCTACACCTTGTCATCGACATCCGCTTGCGGCGGCCCGCCGACGACGAATGCGGTGCTGACCATCCTCGACAACGATGTCGACGTGCTCACCAGCAAGTCCGTGGACAGCGCCACGCCGTCGCCCGGCGGCACGGCGGTCTTCACCGTGACCTACCAGAACAACACCGCCCAGCCGACCGTGGGCGCGGGCACCGACCTGACCATGCACGATGCCGCGGTGACGCTGGCCGATGCGCTGCCTGCCGGAGTCACGGATTTCTCGTGGACCTGCGCGGCCAGCGGCACGCCCGCACCCACCTGTCCGTTTCCAAGCGGCACCGGCGCCATCAATGCGGCGGCCACTTTGCCGGCCGGCAACGGCGGCCTGGCCGGCGGCACGCTGACCTTCACCATCACCGCTACCGTGGCGGCGACGCAGTGCGACTCGACCACCAATACCAGCACGGTGACGACGGGTGCGCCGGTCGAGGAAGGCACGACGAGCCAGTCAGGCTTCGCCACGCCGGTGCCGGGCGGCACGGCCAACAACACGGCCACGGCCGCGGTCGACCCGCTCTGCTCGGATCTGTCGATCAGCAAGACCAATACGCCGGCCTCGGGCCCGAGCGATCAGGCAGCCGATACGGTGGTGACGGGCACGGCGACCACTTACTCGCTGCGCATCGTCAATGCCGGCGCGGATACGGTGACCAATGCCGTGGTCCGCGACACGCCCGGCGCGGGCATCACCTGCCCGGGAGCGCTGGGCGACACCACGGTCAACTGCAGCGCGACCAGTGCGCCCGCAGGCGCCACAACCTGTCCCGCCGCGGGCGTGTTGACCACGGCCAACCTGTTCGGCGCAGCGGGTATCCAGATTCCGAGTCTGGGCGTGAGCCCGACGCCGGCGACCCCGAACAATTTCATCACGCTCACTTTCACCTGCACGGTGGACTGACCGGCGACGCCGATCGCGTAACCGGGCGGAGCGCAGCGCTACCCGGGACGTGCTTTATCCGTTGTCGCACGAAGCCCGGGGTATGAGCTGCACCTCCACCCGGGCTGCCGCTCTGAGAGATAAACGTGACCTGGCACACTTTCTGCTTGTGACTTAAGACGCAGTTGTGTCTTAGGTCAGAAATCAGATGTCGCAGCAACGGGGACTCACGGGGAACGAGGCAATCGCAGGCACGCGCGCGGGAATCGATCCCGCCGCGCGGCCCCGGCGGCTGTGGGCGCTCGCCGTCGCCTGCCTGCTGCCCACGCTGCCTGCCTACGCACAGGTGCAGCGCAGCTTCCTCAACCCAGGCTTCGAGACGCCGGCGCTGACCGCCGCCAACATCGCCAACGGCTGTTACCGGCAACTCGACGAAGCACTGGTGCCGGGTTGGGCGACGACGCACCCGTCGCAGGCCGGTAGCGGCGATTGCACTTCGCCGGGCGCTTCGAGCGGACGACTGATCGAGCTGTGGCGCACCAATTTCCAGGGCGTCGTCGCGCGCGAGGCCAGCAACTTCGCCGAGGTCAATGCCGAAGCCTCCTCGCGCATGTTCCAGAACGTCTGCCTGATCAACGGCGAGCAGATCAGCTGGCGCTTCAGCCATCGCGGTCGCGGCAGCGCCACGGTGCGCGACGTGCTCGACTACAGCGTCGGCGCCTCCCTGCCGATCGTGCGCGTAGGCACCACCAACAACGGTGCCTTCGATGCGCCGATCGTCTCGCAAGGCAGCGTCAATGCGCCCGTTGCGGGCGGCGGCGGTTGGGTCGACTACAACGGCACCTTCAGCCATGCCGGCGTGACCGGCACCACCAGCCTCGGCTTCGAGTCGATCAGCACCGGCGGCGGCAGCAACACCGTCGGCAACTTCCTCGACAATATCCAGATCCAGCTGCGGCCGTTCGTCGAATTCATCCAGCCGAGCAGCTCGACGCCGGAAGGCGCCAGCAACAATCTTCCCACGTTGCGCGTCAACGGCACGGTGTTCAGCGCCTTCGACGTGACCGTGCTGATTACCGGCGACACGGCGACGCTCGGTTCGGACTACGCCGCGTCCGGCACCACGCTGACGGTCACTATTCCCGCAGGCACCTACGACGGCAGCAGTGCCGCGAGCCTGTTCGCGCTGCCGATCACGATCACGCAGGACCTGCTGGTCGAGGGCAACGAGACGATCCAGCTGCAGCTGCAGCCGTCGGCGACGTCGCCGGCCCCGTACCTGCTGAATTCGAGCAG
>JACMKK010000059.1 GCA_014380115.1 Luteimonas sp.
ATCAGCGAAGGCCGGTTGCTGCCGAGCGCATCGAGCGCGCCGGACTGGATCAGCGCCTCCAGCGTGCGCTTGTTCAACTTGCTGCTGTCGACGCGCTTGCAGAAGTCGAGCAGGTCGGCGTACATGCCTGTAGAAGCGTCGCCGTCGCGCGTGCGCTCGCCCGCGATGGCCTCGCAGGCGCCGCGGCCGACGCCTTTCACCGCGCCCAGGCCGTAGCGGATGGTGCGTTCGTCGATCGCCTCGAACATGTGGTTCGAAGCATTGACGTCCGGCGGCATCACCGTCAGGCCCATCGTGCGTGCCTCGTCGAGGAACATCACCACCTTGTCGGTGTTGTCCATGTCGCTCGACAGCACCGCGGCCATGAACTCGGCCGGGTGATGCACCTTCAGCCACGCGGTCTGGTACGCGACCAGCGCATAGGCGGCCGAGTGCGACTTGTTGAAGCCGTACTCGGCGAACTTCTCCATGAGGTCGAAGATCTGCGTCGCCTTGCGTGGATCGACGCCGCGTTCGGACGCGCCGGACTCGAACTTGGCGCGCTCCTTCGCCATCTCCACTGCATTCTTCTTGCCCATCGCGCGACGCAGCAGGTCGGCGCCGCCGAGCGAGTAGCCCGCCAGCAGCTGCGCGATCTGCATGACCTGTTCCTGGTACACGATCACGCCGTAGGTCGGCTTCAGCGCGATTTCCAGCGCTGGATGCGGGTAGCTGACCTCGGCATGGCCGTGCTTGCGATCGACCCAGTCGCGGTCCATGCCCGAACCGAGCGGGCCGGGACGGAACAGCGCGGCGAGCGCGATGATGTCCTCGAAGGTGTCTGGCCTGGCGCGCTTGAGCAGCTCGCGCATGCCGCGCGATTCGAACTGGAACACCGCGACCGTGTCGCCACGCGCGAACAGCTCGTAGGTCTTGGTGTCTTCAAGAGGCAGCGCGGTGATGTCGAGCGGCGGCTCGTTGCCGTGCGCGCGGCGCACGTTGATGGCCTTGATCGCCCAGTCGATGATCGTCAGCGTGCGCAGGCCGAGGAAGTCGAACTTGACCAGCCCGACCGCCTCGACATCGTCCTTGTCGAACTGCGTGACCGGGTTGCGGCCGCCGCCGTGGCCGTCGTGTTCGGCGAACAGCGGGCAGAAGTCGCTCAGCGGCGATGGCGCGATGACCACGCCGCCGGCGTGCTTGCCGGCGTTGCGGGTCAGGTCTTCGAGCTTGAGCGCGAGCGTGAGCAGGTCGCGGACGTCGTCCTCGTCGCGGAAACGCGCAATGAGTTCTTCGGAGGCGAGCTGCGGGTTCTTGCGCGCGGCCTCCGACGTGCCTAGCGCATCGTCGAGGCAGATGCCTAGCGTCAGCGGAATGAGCTTGGCGATGCTGTCGACGAATCCATACGGATAACCGAGCACGCGGCCGACGTCGCGCACCACCGCCTTCGCCGCCATGGTGCCGTAGGTGATGATCTGGCTGACGCGGTCCCGGCCGTACTTGGCAGCCACATAGTCGATCACCTCGTCGCGACGATCCATGCAGAAGTCGATGTCGAAGTCGGGCAGCGACACGCGCTCGGGATTGAGGAAGCGCTCGAACAGCAGGTCGTACGGGATCGGGTCGAGATCGGTGATGCCGAGCGCCCAGGCGACCAGCGAGCCGGCACCGGAACCGCGGCCCGGACCGACCGGGATGCCGTGGTCCTTGGCCCAGTTGATGAAGTCCGCGACGATCAGGAAGTAGCCGGGGAAGCCCATCGCGATGATGACTTCGAGTTCCGTTTCCAGCCGCTTGTCGTAGCTGGCACGGTCGTGGCCGGGCGCCAGCGGATGCTTCTGCAGGCGTTTTTCCAGGCCATCGCGTGCCTCGCTGCGGATCCAGCTCTCCAGCGTGTGGTCGCTGGGCACCGGGAACGCCGGCAGGTAGGTCTTGCCGAGCGCAAGTTCGAAGTTGCAGCGCTGCGCCAGCGCCAGCGTGTTGTCGATCGCGTCGGGGATGTCGGTGAACAGCGCCGCCATCTCGTCGCCGGATTTCAGGTATTGCTGATCGCTGTAGTCACGTGGCCGCTTCGGGTCCTCGAGCACGCGGCCGCTGGCAATGCACACGCGCGCCTCGTGTGCCTCGAAGTCGCTGGCGTCGAGAAAGCGCACGTCGTTGCTGGCGACGAGCGGAATGGCGAGCGTCGAAGCCGCGTGCAGCGCGTATTCGTTGAACGCCGGCTCGCCGGCCAGGCCGCAGCGCGTGACTTCGAGATGCAGGCGGTCGCCGAAGACATCGCGCCAGCCGGTCAGCCATTGCCCGGCGAGTTCGTGGCGACCGCCCGACGCGAGGCGGCCGGCGAGGCTGTGGCGGCCGGCGATCGCGAACAGGCCGGTGTGTTCTTCCTGCAGCCACGTCGGACGCACCATCACGCCGTCGTGGCGCTGGCCTTCCAGCCACGCCCGCGACAGCAGGCGCGACAGCGCGAGATAGCCGGCGCGGTCGCGGCACAGCAGGGTCAGCTGCCATGGCGCCTCGTCGCCATCGGCGAGCCAGATGTCGGCACCGGCGATCGGTTTGATGCCGGCGGCTTCGGCGGCCTTGTAGAACTTGACCAGCGCGAACAGGTTGTTGCGATCGGTGATCGCCACCGACGGTTGCCCGTACGCAACGCAGCGCGCGACGAGTTCCGGGATGCGGATCGTCGAGTCGGCGAGCGAGTACTCGCTGTGCAGGTGGAGGTGGACGAAGCGTGCGGACATCAGTGAACCATCGGTCAGTCAGCAGGGTAGGTCCCGACCCATCCGGCGACAAGGCTTGACACGCGGCGATCGCGTGCTTGGCTGCCTGCTGCGGAGGGCGGACGAAAAAAGGCCGCCCGGTGGGCGGCCCGGAATGGCCATCGGCATGGTTCAGCGCTCGCGGGCGGGCACCGGCGCTGCCAGGTCGGCCAGGATCGTCAGTGTCGCCGCTCCCGGCCGGCCGGCGCAGGCGCGCGCCAGCTGCAGGTAGAGCGCGCGACGACTGGCATAAACCTGCGAAACGCTGTGGGTGCCGAACAGTCGCGAGGCCTCGGCCTGCGAGATGTAGCGATGGCCGCAATCGACCTGCAGGGATCCTGCCGGTGGCGCCGCGCGCGCCGCGTCGATGGCAAAGGCTGCCACCACCAGCGTGAGCAGGAGCGTGCGGAGCGAAATCTCCAACCATTTGCGTATCGTGTTCATGGTGTTAGTCCTCTGCGAAATTCCTCTGCGAAGTTCCTCTGTAAAGCCGCGCCCGTGCATCAGCACACGCGGAAATAGGTCGCGGGCGAGGGCAGGTAGCTGCGCTTGCTGACCGCGCGGCAGTGCGCGATCCAGATCGCCTCGGCGCGTCGTGCCCGTTCCCAGTCGTCACGTCCGAAGGTGAACTGCGACGCCTCGCATCCGCGCAATTCGGCCTCGACCCGGCGCACGCGGCAGTAGTCGAGGTAGCAGTCCACCTCGTCGGCCAGCTGCGGCCAGGCGGCGTCGACGACGATGGCGTCGTCGAGGCGTCCGAGCCGGGGCAGGTTGTCGGGAATCAGGTCGCGGTCGCTGCGCACGTAGTCCAAAACGAGGCGGGCCGGGTCGATGGCGTCGTTCGCGGGCCGCCAGGCGGGATCGGCGACCATCAGCCCGATCACCGTCGCGCGCCGCAGGCGTTGCCGGATGCAGTCCGGCTCGCGAACGGTGGCTGGCACCTGGGCCAGCTGCCGTGCCGCCGAGGCCAGCTGGTCGCAATCCAGCGGCGCGCGGTGGAGTCGGGCTAGCACCTGGTTGAAGCGATCCAGGCCCTTGCGATCGAGCGGGTGACTGCCGACCAGGCGACGGCGGGAAGGATCGGGCGCCGGCTGCTGCAGGGCGACGGGAAGCGGTTGCGGGCTGGAAAGAAGGGCGTTCATGGCATGTCCTCGGGGGTTGGCAGCGCGGAATGCGGTGCGTGGCCAGATTCCGACGCAAGGCCCGTTGGGTCATGAGGTGAGTACGAGGCTTGCAGGAGCGAACACCGAGGTTTGTGTGATCGCATGAGGGTTTGCGGATGATCCCGACGGAACCAGGCGAGGGTGGCGCCGGGACAGGGCGCCATCGATTCGGCGATGTCGTGGTCGACGAGGCCGCGCACACCGTGCTGCGCGCGGGCTGCGTGCAGCCCGTCGAGCCCAAGGCCTTCGCCGTGCTGCTGGCGCTGCTGCAGCGCCCCGGCGAGCTGATCGCGCGC
>JACMKK010000449.1 GCA_014380115.1 Luteimonas sp.
GATCACTTCCAGGCCGTAGATGCTCTGGAACTCATAGGCCTCGGTGTCGGCCGTGCCGGTCATACCGGACAACTTGCCGTACATGCGGAACAGGTTCTGGAACGTGATCGAAGCCAGCGTCTGGTTCTCGCGCTGCACCGGCACGCCTTCCTTGGCCTCGACCGCCTGGTGCAGGCCGTCGGACCAGCGCCGGCCGACCAGCGTGCGGCCGGTGAACTCGTCGACGATGATGACCTCGCCGTCGCGCACGATGTAGTCGACGTCGCGCTGGTAGATCGCGTGCGCGCGCAATGCGGCGTTGAGGTGATGGACGACGTGGATGTTGTGCGAGGCGTACAGGCCATCGTCTTCGCCCGTGAACACGCCGGCGTTGCGCAGCAGTTCCTCGGCATGTTCCTGGCCGATCTCGGACAGGTGCACCTGCTTGCCCTTCTCGTCGACCCAGTAGTCGCCTTCGCCTTCCTCGGCTTCCTGCCGCGTCAGCGACGGCACGATGCGGTTGACCTTGATGTACAGCTCCGGCGACTCGTCGGCCGGGCCGGAGATGATCAGCGGCGTGCGCGCCTCGTCGATCAGGATCGAGTCGACCTCGTCGACGATCGCGTAATGCAGGCCGCGCTGAAAGCGGTCTTCCTTCGCCAGCGCCATGTTGTCGCGCAGGTAGTCGAAGCCGAACTCGTTGTTGGTGCCGTAGGTGATGTCGCTGGCGTAGGCGGCGGCCTTGTCGGAATGCGGCATGCCCGGATAGACCACGCCCACGCTCAGGCCGAGCCAGTTGTAGAGCTTGCCCATCCATGCCGCGTCGCGGCGCGCGAGGTAGTCGTTGACCGTGACCACGTGCACGCCCTTGCCCTCGAGCGCATTGAGGTACACCGGCAAGGTCGCGACCAGGGTCTTGCCCTCGCCCGTGCGCATCTCGGCGATCTTGCCCAGGTGCAGCACCATGCCGCCGATCAGCTGCACGTCGTAGTGGCGCATGCCGAGCACGCGTTGCGAGGCCTCGCGGCAGACGGCGAAGGCTTCCGGCAGCACCTTGTCGAGCGATTCGCCGTTGGCGAGGCGCGCCTTCAGCTCCGGAGTCTTGGCCTGCAGGTCGGCGTCGGACAGCGCCTGCATCTGCGCTTCGAGGACGTTGACCTTGCCGATGATGCGGCTGAGTTGCTTGACGAGACGATCGTTGCGGCTGCCGAAGACGCTGGTGAGCAGGCGATTGAGCATGGGGGTACCGGGAAGCGTGAATGGGAGGCGGGAACGCGTGTGGTCCCCGCAATAAAAAAGGGCGCTGGGCGCCCTGTTTTTGGCAACGCGCATTGTACCGTGGGGGTGAGGACGAGCGCTCACAAGGCATCGCCTTGTGCTCGGCCGAACGCCCGGAGCGGCTGCGCCGCGCAGGGCCGGGATTGGCCCGTATCCTTGCAGACTACGAATCGCTGCTGGAGACGGCCAACAGCGCCCGATCGGCCCCGCATCGCCTTGTGCCCGCGAACGCCCGAAGCGGCTGAGCCGCGCAGGGCTGGACAAGAATAGGGAATAGGGAAGCTGCCCGAAGAGCACCCTCATCCGGCGCTACGCGCCGACTTCTCCCGCGGGCGGGAGAAGTAGAAGTAGAGCTTCGCGATTCCGCTCCGCTCCCTCTGCCGCTTGCGGGAGAGGGCTGGGGTGAGGGCAAGCCGGTCGCGCGAAACCCGACCCAAGCCTCAAAGCCCTCGCATCAACCCCGCTTCACACCCTTCTCGCCCAGGAACTTCCGCGGATTGACCACGCGGTTGTTCTCCCAGACCTCGAAATGCACGTGCGCGCCAGTCGAGCGGCCCGTCGAGCCTGCCTTGGCGATCTGCTGTCCGCTGCGCACCAGGTCGCCGACCCGTACCACCAGGCGCGAGTTGTGCGCATAACGCGTGACATAGCCGTTGCCATGGTCGACCTCGACCACATTGCCATAGCCCGAGCGCTTGCCGGCGTAGGTCACCACGCCGTCGCCGACCGCCATCACCGGATCGCCGGTATTGGCGTCGAAGTCGATGCCCTTGTGAAACGCGGCGCCGCCACCGAACGGATCGGCACGGCCGCCGAAGCCGGAAGTGATGTAGCTGCGCGCTACTGGCGATCGCGACGGGATCGCGCTGCGGTCGAGGGCGCGATTGAACAACAACGATTCCAGGACCGACAGTTGTTCGCCGGAGGTCTTGAACTGCGCCTCGAGTTGGCCGAGGCCCGAGCGCAATTCGCCCGCGGGCATATCGCGGACTGGACCGACACCACCGACGCCGACCGGCTTGTCGAAATCGAACTCGCCATCGCCGAGCTGACCGATGCGCGTCAGGCGATCGCCGAGCGCGTTGAGGCGGTTGGCTTCGGCCTGCAATTCGCCGAGGCGGGCGGCGAGGGCATTCACCTCTCGCTGCGCCTCGCGGCGGGTGGTCTCGAACTGGCCGCGCTGGCTGGCGGTCTGCGCCTGCAGGCCGGCGACTTCGGCCATGCCGATGCCGGTGCGGGCACCCGCGCCACAAGCGACACCAGTCGCCAGCAGCATGATCACCGCGACGGCGGGATTGCCGATTGCGGCATCGCGCCATTGCCGTCCGAGATTCACGAAGCGGACGCGCGTATGGTTGAGCAAGTTATGCAAGGTCATAGTTCTCATGTCTCGTTCCGGATCCAGGATGCCTTCGAACCCGAATCGCCCGGCTGGCCCGCAGCCGGCGCTCGATGCGCTGCTTGCGAACAGTGTTGGCGATCCGATCCGCCGAGCGCTCTGGCTCGACACCCTGGACCTTCGTTTGCGTCCCTACCTGCCGCCGTCACTGGCCGCGCATGCGCGGCTTGCGAATGTGGATGGCACCAAGCTCGTTTTCCTCGCCGATTCGCCGGTGTGGCATGCCCGTTTGCGGCTTGCCGGCCCCGGCCTCCTCGACGCCGCCCGTTCCGTCGGGCTGGATGTCACCGAATTGGTCGTAAAAACAACGATGCAGCCGATGAACCCGAACCCTCGGGCAGAATCGACTGCGGCGATTGCACCTCTGGTGCCGGCGTCTGCACGCGATGCGTTGCAGAGCGCCTTGGCGTCGCTGCGCGAGCCGGAAACCGGATCGGGCGACGACGTGTCCTAGTACCGGTAATCCTGTCCTCCCCGGCGGCCACTTCGCGTTGTGCGAAGGCGGCGTGAGGGGGACGAGGCATGCTACCGACCCAAAACTACCCAAGGGTTAAGGGATCGCTAGCTTTCCGCTATAAAAACGTTAAATTTCCGTAAAGCCGTCACATCCCGCTCACTTCGATGAGTCGGGTTCAGCTTAGAAATCAATATGTTGCGCTCGGGCTGGTTGCGCGAGCCGGTTGCGCTCAGGCGGGCAGCGGGGTGCCGAAGGCGACGGGCGCGCTGGCGGCGTCGGCAAAAGTGACTTCTTCCCACGCGGAAGATTCGGCCATCAGGGCGCGGACCAACTTGTTGTTGAGCGCGTGACCGGATTTGAACCCCTCGAACGCGCCGATGATCGGATGGCCGGCCAGGTACAGGTCGCCGACCGCGTCGAGGATTTTGTGACGTACGAACTCGTCGGCATAGCGCAGGCCGTCGTCGTTGAGCACGCGGAACTCGTCGAGCACGATCGCGTTGTCCATCGAGCCGCCGAGGCCGAGATTCCGCTCGCGCATGAACTCGAGATCGCGCATGAAGCCGAAGGTGC
>JACMKK010000450.1 GCA_014380115.1 Luteimonas sp.
CGAGCGCGGCTGGCTCGGGCGCCGCGGCGGCGTCGACCTGATGGTGGCGATGAATCCGCAGACCTGGGACGCCGACGTCGCCGAGATCGAGGTCGGCGGCTACCTGTTCTACGACAACAGCAAGCCGCTGCCGAAATCGAAATTCCGCGACGACATCAACATCATCGGTGTGCCGCTGACCGAGATCTGCAACGCCACCTACACCGATCCGCGCCAGCGCCAGCTGTTCAAGAACATCATGTACATCGGCGCGCTCAGCGTGCTGCTCGACATCGACGTGCCCGTCATCGAGACGCTGATCGGCGAGCAGTACAAGGGCAAGGAAAAACTGCTCAAACCGAACCTCGAGGCCTTGCATCTCGGCCGCGACTGGGTCCGCGAGCACCTGCCGCACCCGCTCGGTCTGCGCGTGCACAAGGCGGATGCGGTCGGCGACAGGATCTTCGTCGAAGGCAATGCCGCCGCCGCGCTCGGCTGCGTCTACGGCGGCGCCACGGTCTGCGCCTGGTACCCGATCACGCCATCCTCGTCGCTGGCCGAAGCCTTCCAGAAGTACTGCCAGAAGTACCGCGTCGATGGCGAGGGCAGGGCGCGCTACGCGATCATCCAGGCCGAGGACGAGATCGCTTCGATCGGCATGGTCGTTGGCGCCGGCTGGAACGGCGCGCGCGCGTTCACTACGACTTCCGGTCCGGGCTTGTCGCTGATGAACGAGTTCATCGGCCTGGCGTATTTCGCCGAGATTCCGGTGACGATCATCGACGTGCAGCGCGGCGGGCCATCGACCGGCATGCCGACGCGCACGCAGCAGTCCGACGTGCTCGCCTGCGCCTATGCCTCGCACGGCGATACCAAGCACGTGCTGCTGTTCCCCGAGGATCCGCACGAGTGCTTCGAGTTTTCCGCCGCCGCGCTCGACCTGGCCGACCGCCTGCAGACGCCGATCTTCGTCATGACCGATCTCGACATCGGCATGAACCAGCGCCTGTGCGCGCCGTTCGCCTGGGACGGTGCGCGCGGCTACGACCGCGGCAAGGTCATGACCGCCGAGGAGCTCGAGGCGGGCAGGGAATTCGCGCGCTACAAGGATCTCGACGGCGACGGCATCCCGTATCGCACCTACCCGGGTACGCATCCGGAAAAGGGCGCGTACTTCACCCGCGGTACGTCGCGCAATCCACAGGCGCAGTATTCCGAGCGCGGCCCGGACTACGTCTACAACATGCAGCGGCTGCTGCAGAAGTTCGACAGTGCCAAGGCGATGGTGCCGCAGCCGATCGTGCAGCAGTCGGACGTGCCTTCGCGGCATGGCGCGATCTTTTTTGGCTCGACCAGTCCGGCGATGCACGAGGCGATCGAGCGGCTGCGAGACGAGGGCATCGCGCTCGACACGTTGCGGGTGCGCGCGTTTCCGTTCCCGGAGTCGGTGCGCGCCTTCATCGACGCGCACGAGTCGGTGTTCGTCATCGAGCAGAATCGCGACGGGCAGTTGCGCTCGCTGCTGGTCAACGAGTTCGGTATCGATCCGGCGCGGCTGGTCGCGGTGCTGCATTACGACGGCACACCAATCACGGCGCGGTTTATCGCCGACGCGATCGCGGGACGCTCGGCTACGCAGTCGCGACAGCACAAGGTCGCCTGAGCCATGCAGACGCGCAGCCGCCATGTAGCAATGGGTTTCGACCCATTTGTCGTGCAGCGCCGGTATGTCGGAACATAGCTCGCCATGAATGAGCGATCTCTAGAGACACCTGCACCTGCCGCGGATCTCGGCGAAGAACAGGCACGCATCGCGCTGGCGAACCAGCTGCTGGCCGGCAACCGCTACGGCACGCCGGAGCACGAGCGCGGCCTCGAATTGATGCAGCGGGCCGCGACCGGCGTGCTTGCGCCGCAGGCGCAATGGTTGCTGGGCGCGTATTACCTGCAGGTCGGGTCGCGGCCGAATGCGCAGGCCGAAGCGGCGCGCTGGTTGCAGGAGGCCGCGCAAGCCGGCGTCTCTCCTGCCATCGATCGGCTGGCGGACCTGTACCTGCAAGGCCTCGGCCTGCCGTTCTCGATCCCACGCGCGCTGGAACTGCACAGGCACCTTGCCGATCGCGGCCACCCTCCCTCCGCGTGGCAGGCGGGTTATCTCGCAAGCCAGGACGCCACGCCGCGCGCATCACGCGAAGATCCGGCCGCGACCGCCTTCCTCCGCGCCAGCGCCTTGGCCTATCCGCCCGCCTATTATTCGCTGGGCCTGCGTTTCGCATTGGGCGCAGGCATTGCGCAGGACAAGGCCCTCGGGCGCGCGTTGCTGCTCCGCGCTGCCGACGGCGGCTATCTGGATGCGCGCGTTGCTGCCGACGAACTCGTTCCGGAGCAGGACGTGGGCAGCGAAGCCGCGATGTGGCACGCCAGGCTCAAGCGCAATCTCGAAGAAGCGCAGCCGTTACTCGCCCGGCTGGCGCCTGGCGACGCGCTCATCGGGCAACCCGCGAATGCCGTGTTGCCGAAGCTGGAGGCGCATCTGGTCGGCATCGAACATCCCGCGCTGCGCCTGGACGCAAGCGGCCGCGCCTATGTCGAGACGGACGGCAGCGAGCCATTGCGCGCGGTACCGCGGGCATGGGACTGGGCATCGCTGCAGCCGAAGGTCGGCATCAGCCGCGGCTTCGCGACGCGCGAGGAATGCGCGCACCTGATGAACAAGGTCGCCAACTCGCTGACCCTGCCGCACGAATACAGGATCAGCGACAGCGCCAACGATGATGCCGAACTGATCAGCTTCAGCGGTCGCGGCCGGCCTCTCGGCGCGATGCATTCCGATGCGGTCGTGCGCCTGCTGGAACGGCGCACGGCGTCGATGGCGGATTGGTCGATGGCAGCGCTGGAGATGTGTTCGATCATCCGTTACCAGCCTGGCGAGGAATACCGTCCGCACGTCGATTTTTTCTCCGACGAGCAGATCGAGGTCAACCGGATACAGAAGGGCGACCCGAGCGGACAACGGATCGCCACGTTCCTGCTGTACCTGCACGCTCCTGCTGCGGGCGGGGAAACGGAATACCCGAAGTCAGGGCTCGTCGTCCGCGGCGAGCGCGGCATGGCCGTGCTGCATTACAACGTGAGCGCCGACGGCAGGCAGGACCAGGCGTCCCTGCATATCGGCCGACCGGTGCGCGAGGGCGAGAAATGGTTATGGCGCTCGGCATTGCGGGAGCGCTCGCTGTATGGATGACGACGTAACGATGATGCGGCGTGTTGGCTTGCGCGCTCCCGAAATCCTCATGACGGCGGATTCGTTTTCCGCCGGGAAGGCAAGATGACCTACCTCGCCAAACCCAAGCTCCACCATCCCACGCTCGCCTGCAATGCGATCGGCTTCACCCGTCGCGACTACGAAGGCAAGATCAGCACGCTGTGCGCGGGCTGCGGGCACGATTCGATCTCGGCGGCGATCATCCAGGCCTGCTGGGAGCTCGACATCGAGCCGCACCGCGTCGCCAAGCTGTCGGGCATCGGCTGCAGTTCGAAGACGCCGGACTATTTCCTCGGCCAGTCGCACGGCTTCAACACCGTGCACGGACGCATGCCGTCGGTGCTGACCGGTGCCAACCTCGCCAATCGCTCGCTGATCTACCTGGGCGTCTCCGGCGATGGCGATTCCGCATCGATCGGCATCGGCCAGTTCGTGCACGCGATCCGTCGCGGCGTCGATATGACCTATATCGTCGAGAACAACGGCGTCTACGGACTGACCAAGGGCCAGTTCTCGGCGACGGCGGACCAGGGCTCGGTGTCGAAGAAGGGCGTGGCCAACACCGACAGCCCGCTCGACCTGGTGACGATGGCGCTGCAGCTCGGCGCCAGCTATGTCGCGCGCAGCTTCTCCGGCGACAAACAGCAGTTGGTGCCGTTGATCAAGGGCGCGCTGTCGCACCGCGGCGCGGCCTTCCTCGACGTGATCAGCCCCTGCGTCGCCTTCAACAACCATCCCGGCAGCACCAAGAGCTACGACTACGTGCGCGAGCACAACGATGCGGTCAACCAGCTCGACGTGATGCTGCCGCGCGCGGAGATCGCGGTCGATTACGGTGCCGGCGAAACCATCGAGGTGGAGCAGCACGACGGCTCGCGGCTGCGGTTGCGCAAGCTCGACGAAGCTTACGATCCGCGCGATCGCATCGCTGCGATGAACATCATCCAGCAGCGGCAGGCGGCGGGCGAGGTGGTGACCGGATTGTTGTTCGTGGACCCGGCGGCCGACGACCTGCATGGACATCTCAATACGGTCGCGGCGCCGCTGAACGCATTGAATGCCCCCGAGCTGAGCCCGGGCGAGGCGATGCTGGAGAAGATCAACGCCTCGCTACGCTGAGTAGCGTTCGATCATGCCGGCGCCTTATGCGTGGTGATGTGCGCGGCGATGCAGCGCCATGTTCCGTCCTGCTTGAACCAGATGTCGGTATAGCGGCTCACGCCTTTGCGCCCGTCCTTGCGCTCGTAGGCGTTCTCGGCGTGGATCAGGGCCACGTCGTCGAAGCGGCGGATCGTTACCTTGTCCACCGGAAACGACTTCATGTAGATCGCGAACGACGGCTCGGCGAAGTCGGCCAGGGTCGCCGCGCGGTCGTGGAACGAGCCGTCGCTCGACACGCTGACGTAATCCGGCGCGAGGTGGGCGTCGTACCAGGCCACGTCGGCTTCGCGGAATGCCTTGACGTAGTGCTCGTTGAGCGTGCGCAGGATCGCGAGGTCGTCGCCGGTTGGGTCCTGCCCCTGCCATGGCGCATGCGCAGGGGCCGATCCCTTGTGCTGTTGCACCGCGACGCCGTCCTGGATCGGCGTGTTCTGCGCGCTCACGAGCCGCCAGGCCTCGCCGTCCCAGAAGTACACATCGGTGTAGCGGACCTTTGCCGCCTTGCCCTCCTTGGGCATGGCTCCGAACGCGCCGTGCACCACGGCGACAGGTCCGAACAGGCGCACGCGTACGTCTTGGTACGACGCGCCGTCGAGCGGCGCCGGCTGCAGCATCGTTGCGAGATAGTCCGCGCGATCGTGCCAGCTGCCGTCGCCTCCGGTGAGCCTGAAATCCGCGCTCGTCAACGTCGCCATGAAATCGATGTTGGCGACGATGTGGGCGTCGACGAAGCGATGGTTGATGGCGCGCAACTGCGCCTCGGCGAGCGCTGGCGGCGGAACCGGCGCGGCCTGCACTGCGCCGCCGACGAGACCGGCAACGAAGATCAGCGGAACGATCAGGGAAGACGAGGGCATGGACGATTCCTCATGATTTGCTCATGACGTGGTTGGGGATGACGGTCAGGCGCGGTGCTTCCAGGCCGGCATGCCGGCGAGCAAGGCGCCCGCCAACTCGCGCGCTGCGCCGGGGTCGAGCCCCTGTTGGCGCACCAGGTAGTCGGCGTTGACCTGCAGCACCTCGTCGTAGGGCCTGAGTTGCCCTGCTTCGTCGCCGCAGCTGGAGCAATACGCCGCATCGATCCTGCCGCCGGCGAAATCGGCCGGCGCGCGCATCGGAAAACCACAGGAGCCGCAGGACGGGCAAAGTGCTTCGGGCATACGGGCACCTCAGGGTCGGATGATTTCGAGTAACTGCGCCTTGAGCTCGGCGCCACGCGCCGCGACCACGCTCGTGCCGGGAGCGAACAGATCGTGGTTCACCAGGTAGTGATTGGTGAGCGCGATCCAGGTGTTGGCGAGCGCGACCGGATCCATGGCGCGGGCCGTGCCGAGCGCGACATCGCGGGCATGCGCCTCGCGCAGTCGCCAGGCGATGCCGGATTGCAGGGCGAACACGCGGGCACGCGCGGCCGGCGGCAAGGTCGTCGCTTCGCGCAGCAGGCGGGTGTAGAGCACCTCGTGTTCGGCCAGGGCGGCCAGGTGCGCGTCGAGCACCTCGTTCACGCCGGGTGCGTCGGAGGGCATGGCGGAGAGGCGTTGCGAGATGGCGCGGCCGACTTCTTCCACCAGCTCGGCCACCAGCGCGTCGCGGGTCCGGAAATGGACGAAGACCGTGCCGTGCGCCTTGCCCGTGGCCTTGGCGATCGCCGCCGTCGTCGCTCCGGCGAAGCCGTGGGTGGCGACCACCCGGAGACCGGCCTCCAGCAACTGGCGACGGGTCGCCTCGCGCTGGCGTGTACGAGGGCGGGCCGTAGGAGGTTCTGCAGGTTTCATTGAGTCTGAACTCAGTGAGTTGTTACTCATTGTAAGGGCCATAACGGCAACGTCAAGCCCCGCGCCGTCCGCCGGCAATAAGGTCACGGCCAAGCTTCGGATGATCGGACTCGCCAGCCAGACCGATACGCTTGGTCGCTCGCGATCAGGTGTCGTCTGGTTTCTCCAGCCCGCCGACCTCGCCGACGCCTTCACCGCCGCCGCGCAGGATCCGAGGGCGGGCATCGCGGGCAGACCAGACAAAGACCTGGCTAGAATGCATGTGGAAGCGGGGGTACCGCCGGTGATCCGGCGGTTGAGACAGTCCCTTCGAACCTGATCCGGCTGACACCGGCGTAGGGAAGCTTCGCAGGAGGCCGGTTCCGCCGCGCCATCCGCGCCGCCGCTTCGCGTGATGCCTCCTCCCGCAAGCGGACCCCGCCATGAATGCCGTACCTGCCAGCCTGCTGCAGCAGACCGAACAACTTTCCGAATCCGTCACCCGGCCGATTCCCGGCTCGCGCAAGATCTTCGTCGAAGGCTCGCGTCCCGACGTGCGCGTGGCGATGCGCGAGATCGCGCTGTCGCAGACGCCGACGCTGTTCGGCGGCGAGGACAATCCGCCGGTGACCGTGTACGACCCGTCCGGTCCCTACACCGATCCCGACGCGCACATCGACCTCGCCACCGGTCTGGCACCGTTGCGTACGCGCTGGATCGAGGAGCGTGGCGATACCGAACTACTGTCGCAACTGAGTTCCGAGTTTGGCCGCGGTCGCGAGATCAATGGCCGCCTCGACGGCGTGCGTTTTCCCAATCGCGCCCTGCCGCGTGTCGCCAAAGCCGGCGCCAACGTGAGCCAGATGCATTACGCGCGACGCGGCATCGTCACGCCGGAGATGGAATACGTCGCGATTCGCGAAAACCAGCGCCTCGATGCGGTGCGCGATGCGATGTTGCTGAAGCAGCATCCGGGCGAAGCCTTCGGCGCCAGCATCCAGAAATTCATCACGCCGGAATTCGTGCGCGAAGAGATCGCCCGCGGTCGCGCGATCCTGCCCAACAACATCAACCACCCGGAAAGCGAGCCGATGATCATCGGTCGCAATTTCCTGACCAAGATCAACGCGAATATCGGCAATAGCGCTGTAAGTTCCGGGATCGCCGAAGAGGTCGAGAAGCTGGTCTGGTCGATCCGCTGGGGCGGCGACACGGTGATGGACCTGTCCACCGGCAAGCACATCCACGAAACGCGCGAATGGATCATCCGCAACTCGCCCGTGCCGATCGGCACGGTGCCGATTTACCAGGCGCTGGAAAAGGTCGACGGCCGCGCCGAAGAACTCACCTGGGAGATCTATCGCGACACGCTGATCGAACAGGCCGAGCAGGGCGTCGACTACTTCACGATCCACGCCGGCGTGCTGCTGCGCTACGTGCCGCTGACCGCGAAGCGCGTGACCGGCATCGTCTCGCGCGGCGGTTCGATCCTGGCCAAGTGGTGCCTCGCGCACCACAAGGAAAATTTCCTCTACACGCACTTCGAGGACATCTGCGAAATCATGAAGGCCTATGACGTGGCCTTCTCGCTCGGCGACGGCTTGCGTCCCGGCTGCATCGCCGACGCCAACGACGCTGCGCAGTTCGGTGAACTGGAGACGCTCGGCGAACTGACCAAGATCGCGTGGAAACACGACGTGCAGACCATGATCGAGGGCCCGGGTCACGTGCCGATGCACATGATCCAGGAGAACATGACCAAGCAGCTCGAGGTCTGTGGCGAGGCGCCCTTCTACACGCTCGGCCCGCTGACGACCGACATCGCGCCCGGCTACGACCACATCACCTCGGGCATCGGTGCGGCGATAATCGGCTGGTTCGGCACGGCGATGCTCTGCTACGTCACGCCCAAGGAGCATCTCGGCCGGCCCAA
>JACMKK010000451.1 GCA_014380115.1 Luteimonas sp.
AGCAGTCGATGGAGGCCGACGCCGATGCCCGCGCCGATGGCTTCGGCAATGACGAACCCCGGCACGTCGCCCGGTGCGATGCCGGCGAAGCTGTCGCTGAACATGCGGCCGAACGCGGCGGCGGGATTGGCGAACGACGTCGACGCGGTGAACCAGTACGCAGCGCCGATGTAGGCCGCGACCATCGCCGCTACGCGGCCGTGTGGCGCGCGCAGGATCACCAGCAGCAGGCCGGCGCTGGCTACCGCTTCGGCCAGCCACTGCCCGGCGCCGGAACGCGGCCGGGTCGAAAACTGCAGGAGCTGCAGGTCGAACATCGCGTGCGCCAGCCAGGCGCCACAAGCGGCGCCGGCCAGCTGCACGACGACGTAGCTCGGCAGCAGCGGCCACGCCAGCTCGCCGCGCGCGGCCATCACGGCGCTGACCGCAGGATTCATGTGCGCGCCGCTGACCGGACCGAACACTTCGATCAGGACGTACAGCCCGCCGATCGTGGCGAGCGTGTTGGCGAGCAATGCGATCGCGGCATTCCCGCCGGCAAGCCGTTCGGCCATGATGCCGGAGCCGATGACGGTGACCAGCAGCATCGCCGTGGCGATGAACTCCGACAGCAGACGTCGCGAGGCGAACGACGCATGCATCAGGCGCCGACCTGCCCGATCTCGCGCAAGCGAGCCTGGGCGGCCAGGCGATCAAGTTTCTCCATGGGCAGGGCGAGCAACAACTCGATGCGCCGGCGCAGCGTCGCGTACGCCGCGACGAAAGCGCGTTTGCGCGTGTCCTCGTCGCCTTCGACGGCGACCGGATCGGCCACGCCCCAGTGCGCGAGCGCCGGATGGCCGAGCCAGACCGGACAGGCTTCGCCGGCGGCGTGGTCGCAGACAGTGATCACCATGTCCATTTCCGGCGCGCCATCCGTGGCGAATTCGTCCCAACTCTTGCTGCGCATCTTCTCGATCGGATAGCCCATCGATTGCGCGAGCTCGGCGGCCATCGGCTGGACCGTACCGCCGGGATGGCTGCCGGCGCTGAAGGCCTGGAAACGCCCTGCACCGAGCACGTTGAGCACGGCCTCGGCCATGATGCTGCGCGCCGAATTGCCGGTGCACAGGAACAGTACGTTGTAGATGCGGTCGTTCATCGTTGGTCCTTGGGGGGATGAAGAGATTGACGAGCGCGAATCAACTGCGTACGCGGGCTGTCGCGGCGGTGGTTGCCTTCGCGCGCACGTCGGGCGATGGCGCGCAGGACTTGCCCTCGCAGCAGTTTTCGGTGAGGAACCCGATCAACGCATGCATGCGCTGGAAATCCGCACGCACGCGGATGACGCGGCCTTCGCGCTCGTCACCAACCAGGCCGGCCGCGCGCAGCACGTTGAGATGGGCGCTGAGCGTGGCCGGTGCGAGCCCGAGCCGGTCGCGCAGTTCGCCGACCGCCATGCCATCCGGCCCGGCCCGCACCAGCGCGCGGTAGGCGGCCAGGCGGTGCTCGTGGGCGAGGGCGCGCAGCGATGCGACGGTCGACTGGGTGTCCATGATTCGATTATTCCGGAATTATCGAATTGTGGCAACCCGAATACTGGTCTCCAAGGTCGTCATTCCCGCGAAGGCGGGAACCCAGTGACTTGGCTTTTCCGATAAATCCTGAAATCAAAGGCGCTGGGTTCCCGCCTTCGCGGGAATGACGAGCGAAAGCGCCGAACGCACGGGGAATGGGAACGACGAGGTACAGCTGGAGAGCGAACGACGCGTGCCAGCAGTCAGCGCCCGCCGCCGCCGCCCCCACCGCCCCCGCCACCCGACGAACCGCCACCCCCGCCGCCGGAAGAACTCCCCGGTGGCGTCGACGACGATGAGATCTGCGAACTCAAGCTGCTGCCGATCGCCTTCGACAGACTGCCGAGGTCGCCTGCGCTGCCGCTACCGCTGTACCAATGGATCGCCGCCGTCGTGGCCGCGGCCGCAGCCGCGCCGACGGCGAGCGTGAACTTCTTCGTCCACGCATCCTCGACGTCGAGCGCAACGGCATACGGCAACAGGCGCTCGTAACGTTTCGCATCGAGCATGGGCGGCTGATCGGGTCCCGGCATGCGCGCCAGTTCGTCGCGTTCGGCGACGCCGAGGTAGGTCCTGAGGCCCTCGATCTCGTCGAGCATTTTCCGCCCGGCGGGCGTCGGCGCCTTGACCAAGATCGCGAACACGACCAGCACGACGATCATCAGCAGCATGATGCCGATAATCGCGAGCAGGCCGGCGCCGCCGCTGAGCGTGAACGCCAGCGCGATGCCGACGAGGGCGATCGCGAAGGCGATGCCGATGCTGCGCCCGTTGCGCTGGAACATCGCCGGCTGGTAGCGCTTCTTCAGCGTTTCCGTATGCGATGCCTGCGCGCCGGAGACGGTGGCGGCGTTGGTGTTGCGCAGCTCGAGCTTTTGCAAGCGGCCGGGAAACAACCCCGCCAGCAGCGCGCGCTGCGCCTCGCCCTGGATCGCCCGGTCTTGTGCGCGGCCTCGATCGGACGCGGTCCGCTCCAGAGTCCACGCGTCCTTGAGCAGGCGCTTGTCGCGATGGATGCGCAACCGGCCGTCGACCGCCAGCGCCAGCAGGTCCGACGAGAAACAGCGCGTGTCGTAACCCATGCGCCGCACATAACGCAGGCCGGCGGGAGATTCGCCTTCCGGTGGTTCGTAACGCGCGATGACGATGCCCTTCGGGGGGTCGCGACCGATCGCAAACCAGCGCCTGGCGCAATAACCGATGAGCACGAGCAGCGCAGCCAGCGCGACCAGCACGCCGCGGTTGTCCTTGAGGAACCACAGCAGTTTCTGCGCACCGGTGGGCGGCGTGATCATCCCTTTCGGGAACCCCAGCACCACGGTCAAGCCCTGCTCAGGTTGCAGAGGCTGCGTCAGCTGCCAGCGCGCGACGCCCGGTGCAGGTAGTTCGACGTTGTAGGCATCGCCCTTCTCGCCCTGGGCGCCGGTATAGGCCTCGGCGCGCATCAGGTCGATCGGCACCGGTTCGGGCAAACGCACCTCGACGCCGCCTTGCTCGATCGGGAACGCCCAGCCGGTGCCGATCGCGTTCCAGTACAGCTCGTCGTGATCGTCGAAGAAGCCGAGTTGGCGCGTGGTGCGATAGCGCAGCGTGTAGGTGTAGTCGGCCGGTACCGGCAGGAAGTCGTCGTTGCCGGTATTGATACGCAGCCCGTTGGACTGGCCTTCGGTGAACCACGGCTCGGTCTTGCCGTCGCGCAGGACCTCGATGACCTGCAAGTCGACGACGACTCGATTGCCGTAGCGGTCCTTGTAGCGCGTCGGGATGTCGCGATAGATGCCGCGACGGATCTGGTTGCCTTCGGCGCGCACGGTGATGCGTTCGGTCACGTCGAGGCTGCCGTCGGCATGTACCTCGACCGTCTCGTCGTAGGACAGGATGCGTTCCTGCGCGCACAACGGCGCCGCCAGCAGCAGCAGCCAGCACAGCATCAACAGGCATCGTTGCAACGGTCGCGGGATCATGATGTCGGAATCTCCACCTTGATGGCGGCGCGTTGCGCGTCGTCGGTCTCGAAGAACTCGGCGTCGCGAAAGCCGAAGCCGCGCGCCACCAGCAGATCGGGAACGCGCTGCACGGTGTCGTTGTAGTCGCGCACGGCGCCGTTGTAGAAGCGTCGCGAGTACTGCAGATGTTCCTCGACCTCGACCAGGTCGCGCTGCAGCTGCGCGAAGTTCTCACTGGCCTTGAGGTCCGGGTAGGCTTCCTTCAGTGCGAACAGCCGCGACAGCGCCTGTTCCAATGCCGACTCCACCTCGCCGAGCCGGGCCGGGCTGGTCAGGGTCACCGCCTGTGCGCGCAACGTCGTCACCGCTTCGAGCACCGCGCGCTCATGGCCCACGTAGCCCTGCACCGCCGCGACTAGCTGCGGCACCAGGTCGTGGCGACGCGTCAGCTGCACGTCGATGTCGGCCCAGGCGGTGCGCGCCTGGTTGCGCAGGCGCACGAGACGGTTGTAGGCGAATACGGCCCAGGCCAGCACGAGCAGCAGGAGCAGGCCGGTGGCGAGGGAGGTAGCGGTCATCGTGATCGAACCCGCGGGATGTGTGGGAGGAACATTGCAGGAGGCAACGCAAAGCAGCCTGCGCGCCGGCCGCGCACGGCCTCAGCCGGCCTGCCCGATGACATGGATCTCGACATCGCCGAGCCGCACGCGCTGGCCGGCGCGGATCTTGCAGGTCTTGCGCAGCTCGACCGTGCCGTCGACGGAGACCGCGCCGCCGGCCACCAGCGCCTTGCCGGCGCCACCGCTGTCGCACAGGCCGGTCAGCTTGAGCAGCTGGTTGAGTTCGACGTGATCGCGGTCGAGAAGGAAGTCGATGGTCTGCATGGCGGCAATGTAACAGCGCCGCCGTGCATGGGCTGCATGCCGCCGTGCGCCGCATCGGGCATGATCCTCACATCGCGGGCAACGGGAGGGTCGCAGATGGAAATCGAACTGCAGATACTGGTTTGGAGCATCGTGCTCGGGCTGGTCCATGTGCTGGTCGCTGCGACGTTGATGACGCAGCAACGCGGCCTGCGCTGGAATGCTGGTCCGCGCGACGGCGTCGCACCGCCCCTGACCGGCGTGGCCGCACGCGTGGACCGCGCATTGCGCAACTTCCTCGAGACGTTTCCGTTCTTCGCGGCGGCCGTGCTTGCTGTGGTGGCGACGCAGCGCACCGGCGCCGACACCGCGCTCGGCGCCCAGCTCTACTTCTGGGCGCGGCTGGTGTACGTGCCGATCTATGCGGCGGGTATTCCCTACCTGCGCACGGTGGTGTGGGCGGTCGGGCTCTGGGGCATCGTGAAGCTGCTGTCGGCGCTGTTCTGAAAAAACTCGCGGCCCAGTCGACGCGTGGCCTGAATGCGCGCAGGGGGACAAATGCGACGCAGTCGCCATTCCAGCGCCTCCGCGCCCATCCGGCCACCATACGTGCGCGCACGTCATTGCCCTGAAGCCATCCGGCGCCGACAATGGCAGCTCCAGAGGGGAGCACCCGTTTGAACGTCGCCGCCACGCAAGCGAAAGTCACCGCCGCCAACCTGCGCCAACTGTGCGCGCACTTCGCCAAGCCGCACCTCGGCCGCGCGGTCTGGCAATTGATCAACACGCTGGTGCCGTTCGCGGCGCTGTGGACGCTGATGGCGTGGAGCGTGGTCGGGGAGTGGGGTTACGGCTGGACGCTGCTGCTGGCGCTGCCGACCGCGGGCCTGTACGTACGCACCTTCATCATCCAGCACGATTGCGGGCACGGCTCGTATTTCGCCAGCCAGCGCATGAACGACCTGGTCGGACGTTGCCTCGGCCTGGTCACGCTGTTCCCGTATGGCTACTGGAAGAAGACCCACGCCGTGCACCACGGCACCTCCGGCAACCTCGATCGCCGCGAGATGGGCGACATCGAGACGCTGACGGTACGCGAATACCAGTCGCGGTCTTGGTTTGGCCGCCTCTGCTACCGCTTCTATCGCAGCACTCCGGTGTTGCTCGGCATCGGTCCGATGTACCAGTTCGTGATCAAGCACCGCTTCCCGTTCGACCTGCCGTTCTCGTGGAAGAAGGAATGGGCGAGCGTGCTGCTCAACAATCTGATGCTGGTGCTGGTCGGCGGCGCGCTGGGTTTCGTCATCGGCTGGCACACCGTGCTGCTGGTGCATCTCCCGATCGTGCTGGTCGCCGGCGCGCTGGGCGTGTGGCTGTTCTACGTGCAGCACACGTTCGAGGACGCCTACTGGACTCGCAAGGACAATTGGGATTCGCACCAGGCGGCCGTCGCCGGCAGTTCGTTCTACGACCTGCCCAAGGTCATGCACTGGTTCACCGGCAACATCGGCTACCACCACATCCACCATCTCGCCAGCCGCATCCCCAACTACCGCCTGCGCGAGTGCTACGAATCCAACGCGCTGTTGCAGGACGCGCCGAAGCTGACCTTGTGGTCGAGCCTGAAGAGCGCGCGCATGAAGCTGTGGGACGAGGAGAAGCAGCGCATGGTCGGCTTCCCGAGGCGCGCGCGCGCCTGACGGCACGACAGGATCCAGGCAACAAGAAGCGGGCTGCGGCCCGCTTCTTGTTGATGCGTCCGAAAAGTTTCGTCGCGACGCTTCCTGCACAAAGACGCACGTGCGGTGAAACCGAGCGAGATTTACTTCGGCGGCACGGTGGGCGTGTTCGTGATACGCGGATCACATACGAAGGTGCAGTTGGCTGTCGTGTCGTTCACGTTGATCGAAAAGTACCCGCTGCCGGTCGCGGCGTCGCTGTCGGTGATCACGATGGAGGTAGCGCCAGCGGGCGGCGTCGGCGCCGATAGCTGGCTCTCGATATCACCCGAGAAGGTCACGCCATTGATCGTGTAGCGGGGATCGGTCCCTACGGTGACAGTGATGGTGAGCACACCCTCGCCCGCATCGTTGGCATTGCCGTTTCCATCGCTGCCTCCGGAGTACTTGTAACTGTAGGTCGCACCGTTGGTGGCGGGGGTGTTGGTGTAACCATCCCCACCGGAGGCCGCGGAATTGCGTACATCAAGACCCACATTCAGGCTTGGCATTAGAGTGACTCCTGTTAGGTGATGGCCCCTCCGGCCGGGTGGGCAGGCATTGGCCTGCTGGTTCCAATGACTTGGGAAGTGTCAACGCGCGGCAATATCTGTCTGCGCCTCCGTTGTGGCCGATGTCGTAGACCATGGGCGTAGCGGGACGAATCCGGCAGCGCTCAAACGCTGCTGGTAAGCAGAAGACTGCTCAGTGCGACTGAGATGAAGCAGTGTCCGCACGAGCGGCTCCAGTCGTTCAAAAGGCAGCCCTTTGCTCTCGTCTGCAAGCAGCAGCTCCCCAGCTCGCCGCCACGCGGCCTTTGCGGACTGCGGCTGGTCGGACATGTGAAGCGACTCCCCGGAAAGCAACAGATGCTCTGCATACAGCTGGCGTAGCGTTTCGTTCGGACTCGACCGCCACGCTGGCTCGATCATGCGCACGGAATCGGCCAGGCTCGCCCTGGCGTCGGCAACATCGTCGCGCCCCAATGCCAACCTGGCTTGATGGTGCTTCGCCTTGATCAACCAATTGCGTACGCGCTCGTTCCTGGGTTCTTTCTTGCGTACGTTTTCAAGTATCGAAACCGATTCTGCGACCAGTTTTTCGGCGGCTGGTGCCGGCGTGCCCGACGCGAGCTGCGCCTGCCACCAGCGCGCGATCCCGCGCGCGGTCTGCCATTCGCTGTTACTGGCATCGCTTCCGGCGAGCGCTTCTATGAGCGGAACCGCCGCTCCTACACTGACTCTGGCTTCGGCCAGGCGCCCGCGCTGTACTTGCACTTTGGCGAGAATGAGCAAGGCGTCGTTGAGTTGTTGCTTCCATTTCGCATTCTTCGGCTCATCGACGGTGTTTCGCCTGAATGCATCGACTTCTTCGGTGAAGAAAGCTTCTGCCTGCATGAGCTTGCCTTGTAGCGCGGACACGCGGCCGAGCCAGGACATGGTTTCCGCACCTTCGCCGCGCAGCGCTGCGTCCATGGGACGCTCACGCGACCAGGCGCGATGCATTTCCAGCACCTGGCGCATGCCATTTTCAGCTTCCACGTAACGCCCGCGGCTTTCAGCAAGCACGGCCAGATTGTGATGGCCGTACATCACTTCCTTCTGCCAATCGAAATTGCCGCGATCCATCGCCGCCAGCCTGACCGCACTGTCGCGATACTTCCGCAACCACACTTGCGCATCGTCCAGGCGACCCTGTTGCCAGGCCACGAAGCCGATCCAGTACTCCGCCTGCGCCAGATCGAACAAGCGTTGCCCATTGTCCGGCGCGCGCCGGTGCAGTGCGGTGCTGCGTGCATGCGCCTCGCGGAAGGCGCTCATCGCCGCATCGTGGTTGCCTTCGCTCAGGCGCACCTCGCCGATGCCGGTCAAGGAGCGTGCCTGTTCCTCGAGCGCGCGGTCGCTGATGTCGCGCGGGTCGAGGGTGGCGAAATAGCCGGTCGCCTTGTCGTCGACCGTGCGCATCAGGTCCAGCCGCCCGACCGTGGTGAGTTTCTTGCGCAGGTCGCCGAGCATGAAGCCGAGGATGTCCTCGGCCTGCGCCTGGCGACGCTGCGCGTCGTTGCGCGCGACGTAGGCGGTTGCCGCCAGCCCGAGTGCGATCGCCATGCCCGCGAGCGACGCGACGGCCACGATGGCGAGCCTGCGTTGCCGACGTTGCGCTTCGCGCCGAGCCAGCGCGTCGTAGCCGACGCCGAGCAGGCCTGCGACCAGCTTGAGGAAGGCGCGCTCGCGACCGTCGCCGTCGCGACGTGCGTCCGCGGCCAGCGGTTCGCGTGCCACGCCATCGGCATCGGCTTGCGACAGTGCTGGTGGGAAACACTGCTGCGCGGGATCGTTGCTGCCCGGCACGCCGGCGACCACGAAGCACAGCACGCGGTCGCCGCGATCACCCGCGTGGAAGGCTTCGACCTCGGCATTGACCCATCGCGACCGTGCCGCGGCCGGCGAACAGATCACGATCAGGGCCGCGGAATCGGCAAGGGCGGTGCGGATGGTCGCGCCGAGGTCGCCGGCCGTCGGCAGTTCTTCGCGGTCGCGGAAGACGATGCCGAGGCGGGGACCGATCACGCCATGGGCGCCTTGCGTACCGACCAGGCGCGTCGGAACCCGATAAGTCTCCAGGCGCCGCAGCAGCCAGCGCGCCCATGGAGCGTCGTCGTGGCTGTAGCTCAGGAACGCGCCGAATCGCATCGGGGGAGCCTCGGTGACGAGGGTTAAACGCCCTGACCCGCCGCATCCGGCCAGGCAGCCGACGAGCGGGTGTGGCGGGCACCCGCCAATGGGCCCTGTGCAGCTTCAGATCCGCGAGTGCTGCAACGGGCGCTCCCGGTGCATCAGCGTCCACTCGGCATGTTCTGTGAGTGCGGCCTCGCCGAGCGCGCGCAGGATGCGTTGCTTGTCCTTCACGCTGGTTGCGCTGGCGAGGCGTCGCCGCGCGGCGCCGAAGATGCGCTGCATGAAGCGGTACTGCTTGATCAGCTCCTTGTCGGCCTTCTTGTAGGCGTAGGCCTCGTGCACGGCTGCAGCCACGGACAGGATGCCCAGTACCGACACCAAGTGGTGCTTGAGTTCCGCATCGAACTGGCCCGCGAAGATCGCCAGCAGCGCGCTGATGCCGACACCAAGGCCGATGCAGAACAGGCCCAGCAGCTCCGCCCGCACGTGGGTGCGCGTCTTGCGCTTGGCGGTCGCGGCGTAGTACCCGAGCTGGCCACGACCGTCGGACGCGCCGATCCAGTCCTCGATCACAGCATCCACCTGCGCCTCGATATTGGACGGCATCGGCAGCAGCAGGCCGTCCAGGCTGGCGCCGCGCATCACGTTGCGGATCCAGCCGAGCGCGACGTCCTGCTTCTGCAGGAAGTTGTCGTGCGCGAAGACCGGCGTGTTGATGTCGACGATGCCGGCGCGCCGCCAGTACGACTGCACGCGCAGGCCTTCGGCGAGCGCGCGATAGTCGAGGTACTTGCGCTGCCAGTCGCCGCGCCGCGCCACGAGCATCACCGCCATACCGGCCAGGAACAGCCCGAGGAAGCCATAGATCACGAGGTTCTGCGTGGCGATATGCGTGTAGGTGAAAAAGGCGAATCCCATCAGCGCCGCGAGGACATAAGTGATGCGCAGCACGCGTGTCACGCGCCGCTGGTACATGCGCGCGAGCCAGTCGGCGCTATCGAACACGCGTTCGATCGGACCCGGCACGACGTCGGACGCTGTCGCAGCCTGCAACGCGATCGCCTCGGCGTGGCGCCGCGTGTCGGCATTGAACTGGGCATGCCGGCGGAACATCAGGTCGAAGGCCCCTGGTAGTTCGGCACTGGCCACGACGTCTTCGCCGGTGGTCAACCAGCGCGAAGCGCTGGCGATGGCGTGGTCGCTGTCGCGACGGCCGGCTGGAATGTGGTGGATCACCGTTTCCTCGTCCAGACCGAGCAGCGTCACCGCTGCGCGGCGGCGCTCGATCTGTCCGGGCATGTCGCCGTGCAGATGGAAGCGCACCACCTGCGCGGTGCCGCCCAGATTGTCCGAGGGCAGCCCATCCCACAGCGCCAGCAGGATGTGGCAGTGACTGGAGGCGAACATGCCCGCCTGCGCGTACTGCTGGTCGCGGGCGAGGCCGGGGCGACGCACGTCTTCGAGGCGGTTGCCGTGCCGCAGCGGCAGCGTCAGGACTTCGGCCTGCGCCAGCTGCCGTTCGAATCGTGCGCGCGACTCGGGCTGGTCGAAATCATCGCGGTAAAGCTCCGCCGGGATCGGCAGCGGTGCGATCAACCGCAACCCCAGGTCGAGTGCGACCTCCGCGGCGAGCTGGTCGCTGCCCTCGGCCAGCGCCGACACCATCACCAAGGGCAACTCCGGATATCGCCGCTGCAGGTCCTGCAGGAAATCACGTATCTGCCCCTGCAGCGTCGCGAGCTCCGACTCGCGCAGCTTGCGGTGGCCGGTGACGCCGATGACCAGGCTGGTCGCTGGTGGCGCTTCTCCGGTGCGGTCGGCCATGCGCGCGCCCCTGGCGGCGAAAGCGCCGCAATCTCAACGGTTGAACGCGCAGTCGCGGCCGCGTCGGCCACCTCACTCCCGCTCGAAGCTTGCGATCTCGTCCAGGAAGGCCTGCGCCCGCGTCACGCTGTGACCTGCGCTGCCGGCGTCGATGGCGGCGCCGAGGTGATGGCGCTCCGGGCGGTGCGACCAACGGTGGAACCAGAGCGTCGCCAGCAGACCGGCGATGCCGATCGGAATGCCGCACCAGAACACATTGGCATGCATCTCGACGCCGAACAGGCTCTGGAACACCACCGCCATCAGCGGCATCCAAAGCAGCCAGAACGGCAGCCCGAGCCATGGCGCCATGCGCGTGCGCCAGGTGCGCAGGTAGGCGAGCGTCCTCTGGATGGTCAGCACCGGCGCGGCGTAGTTGAGGCGCGTGATCAGCAGCAATTCCATCACTGCGGAGACCACCAGCAATACGCTCCACGCATGCATCAGCAACCCGGACAGCAGCAGCGTCATGGAATCGGTATGCGCGATCCAGAACTGCGCGAAGAACATCGTCAGCGCGATGCCGGCAGCGAGCTGGATCAGCTGTCCGACCAGCAGCGGACGCAGCCGCGCCTTGGCCTTGTCGACGCGGCTTTCGATGAACAGGTGCCGGTTGATCGCGGTCTGCTGTTCGAGGCGCTTGTCGAGGGTCTGCCAGGCTTGCTTGAGTTCGTCGAGGTCCATGGTGGTGTCCATCGTATTTGTCCGATTGGGTTAGTCGCGTCAGGCCGTGAAATCGTCGCGGATGCGCTGCTTGAGGCGACTGATCTTGGTGGAGACATTGGTCTCGGTGATGCCGAGGATGTCGGCGATCTCGCGCTGGCTGCGCTCTTCGAGGTAGAGCAGCAGCAGGGCGCGGTTGAGCGGATCGAGCCGCGCGATGAAGCCGTGCAGCGCGCGGACCTGTTCGTCTGTTTCGGGATTGGCGGCATTGCCGTCGGCGACGTCGTGCAGGACGTCGTCGAGCGGCACGGCGTGTCGCTGCCGGTGGCTGTCGCTGCGCACGAACGAGATCGCGACATTCAGCGCGACGCGGTACATCCAGGTCGAGAACGTGCGCTGCGCGTCGTAACCGGGAAACGCCCGCCACAACTGCGCGGCAATCTCCTGCGCCAGGTCGGCGCGGTCATCGGGATGGCGCGCATAGGTGTTGGCGACCTTGAACACGATCTTGCGATGGCGCTCGAGGAGTTCGCCGAACGTGGCGCGTGCATCGGAGGTCATGGTGGCCGTGTGTTCCATCCGCAGGCTTCGTGGCGTGAGCGATTGTGCTCGTCGAAGCCATGATTCGCAGCGGAGCCAGGAACCTCACACGCGGGGTGGATCGCTGCCGCGGATGGCGGCGC